>DATJTR010000286.1:0-19517 GCA_035503215.1 Pirellulales bacterium | reverse complement strand
TGCCCGCGCCGCCAGTTGCACTCGAGGTTGAGCTTTCCATTGCCGTGCCAGCGCTTTTCGACGCCTTCGAGCAGATCGTGGGCGTAGTGCTGTTCGAGTTCCTGGCTGCCGTCGGTGCGCCACCGAGTCAGCGTGCCCTGTCGCTCTCCGGCCGAGTACGTCGTCTCCATGTACTTGATGCCGGCGGCCGTCGACAAGATTTCGGTTCCGTCCTTCAGATCGTTGTGGTATTTCCCTTCGACTTTCTTCTGGCCGTTGGGGAACCACTCGATTGACGCTCCCTCTTTTTTTCCGTTGACGTAGCGCGTTTCGCGGGCCCGCTTACCGCCATGATAATAGGCGATCTCAAGTCCGTGATTCACCGATTGCCCGGAAGGAAGCCGTCGAACTTCAGTGGACTGGCGGACCGAGCCGTCTGAGAAATGTTCCTCGATCGTCTGCAGCCGCGGTTTCTGCTCGGCTGCGCCGCGGGGGGCGGGCATGGACTCCGGAGTGCCCGGCACCGAAACGTTTGCCGACGGCGCGGCGAACAGTTCCCCGGTGAGTAAGAGAGACAAAATCGCGGCACGGACCAAGTGCATAGAAGAACCGCGCAAGGAACGTCGAAAAGACCGAATTAGCGAAATGCTCGAAGAAGGGACGAACGGAGAATTATAGCTCATTCCGCCGGCACGACGAACGGGCCGAATTCCAGCCTGCCCCGTCCAATTCGCGGCAGGGCGTCTCACAGCCTGTCAGGAAGCACCCCATTCGCTGCCGGCAACGAGCCGGCCGGCATGTTGCCAAAAAGCATCATTCGACCGGCGCAAGCACTCGCCCAGGCGCAGCACACCGACTCACGCGTTCGGTCAGCCATTTTCCTCGGTCAAGCGGACAGCTTCGTCCGTGGCCTTCTCGAAAGCCTTATTCAAGGCCGGAATCAGTTGCGGGATGAATTCGATGGCGGGATTCTGGTCGGCCGTGTCGTTCGGACCGGGGGTGAAAATCACGTAAAGCTTATAGAGCGCGTGTTGTCCGCGAAAAACCCACTTATGCTCGGTCGGCGCTAGCCATTTGCCGCTGGCGTCCCAGCTCCAGTAGACAACCTGGTCTTGCTTGCCCATCGCGTCGGTCTTGGTGAATCGACTGGAGAAGAAGTCGGCGGTTTCCCCGTCGCCAATGGCAATTTCGTGACGCTGTTTTCCTTCCTGCGCTTCGAAGCCCGCCGCTTTATAACAGCGTTTCGGCTCGTGGTAGAACATGTCCTGCAACCGGCCGGTGACGATGAACACCGACACGGCTTGGCCATCGTCCCGCGTGAAGTCCCGAGAGAGAGTCCCGATCGCCCCCGCTTCCTCGCGAACTCTTTCATCCGGTTCTTCGTGAGGCACGGAATGCCAATCGCCAATGTCGACCGGCACGTTCTTGAGTTGGTCGGCGTAGACCTGCAATTCCGGGAACCGAATCCAACGTTCCGACCAGCTGCCTTGAACCAAGGCGCTGACGACAATCAAGAACAAGGCAATGCCCGCCGGAAGAAAGCGTTTCATGACAAGCGTTCCCGAAGAAAAGATCCGACAAAGAGTCGGCAGATCGTGAATTGCAAGAGTAACAAACCGAGTGCTTCGGCGGCCGGTTAACTGGGGGCGCCGGCCTTGTCGGGCAGCGCCAATTGATGGACCGCATAGTGCTGCGCGCGGTCGTTGACGCCATTGACCACCGTTCCCAGCACCGTAATGCCGACCGATTTCAGTCGCTCGGCAGCTTCATAAATTTGCGGAGTCTTGCTGATATCGCGCAGTACCGACAACAGCGCCACGTCGACATGTTGCCCGAACAACAGCGGATCGGCCAGCTTGAGGACGGGCGACGAGTCGATGACGATGAATTCGAATTCGTTCCGCAGAGTCGCGAGCAGATCGTGCAGCGCCGTTTGTGACAGAGCTTGCACGCTTTGCAAACAGCAGCGCCCCGCAGCCAACACCCACAACTGCGCCGTGCGGCTGGGTTGCAGCGCCACGGCCCGTTCGACGTCGCCGCGGAGGATCTCGCACAAGCCCGGATCGAGCGCCAATTCGAACACGCGATGGATCGTCGGATTGCGCACGTCGCCATCGATCAGCAGGGTGCGGCGGCCCGACCGAGCCAGGCTGGTGGCCAATTGGATGGCCAGGGTGGTTTTGCCCTCCCGCGGGTCGGCACTGGTGACCATCACCACGCGGGGCGATTCGATCCCCGAAGTGTGCAAGAGGCGCGTGCGGATGCTGTCGATCGACTCGGAAAGCAGGGCCTCCAGGGCGACGCCAGCCGGGCTGCCCGAGCGAATCTTCCGCCAGGTGCGTCCCGACAGCGTGGGCAATTCACCGATGACCGGCAGGCCCAAGCCTTCTTTCACTTCGCTCACGGAATTAAGCCGACGAGACTGGAATTCAATGTAGGCGACGCCGAACAAGACCACGCCGAAACCGACGAGGCCGGCAAAGCCGACTGCCAGATATTTCTGCAACGAATCATCCCCTTGCGGGCGCGAAGCTTGGTCCATCACGCGAATGCGCTGCTCGGCCTCGAGCTCGATGGTCCAATACGAAAGCTGCATGCCGACGCGTTTGATGATCTGTTTCAAATCATCCAGACTCGATTCCTGGTTGGACAGGTCGGCCGTATCGACGTCGAGCTTGCCGTAGGCCTTCAATTGCTTGTCGAGATCTTCCTGCATCAACGTCAAACGTTCTTGCATGGCGCGATTCTCGGTCTCCAGCATCGGCAACATCGTATCAGGGTCGAAACTGCGGGAACCGCCCATCGAAGCCGCTGAATTGACGCGCTCGGCCACCTCGGGCTGAATCTCGAGGCGACGCTCCTGGATTTGCTCTTCCAACGTCGCCAATTGGCGCTTCAGCTCTTTGACCCAATAGGAATTGGGATCGGCCAGGCGCGACTTGGCATCTTTGATCTGTAGCCGCTGCAGATTCAACTGCTTGGTGAGATCGGAGATGATCGGGTCTCTGGCGAACTCGGCCTCCATGAGGTGTTCGGAAGCCGGAGTAGCGTCTTCTTTCGAGTTCTCTTTCCGCTCTTTCAACACCCGGATCTGCGTTTGCTGCTCTTGAATCCGGCGTTGAAGTTCACCGTAGGAGTTCATCAACGTCTGCAGCCGGCCATCGGCCATCCTCTTGCGAAGCTGGGCAGCCTCGGAACTGTTTGCCCCTAGTTCAGCGGCCAGTTTCTTGTATTTGTCGTGCTGCTGCCGAAACTTCTCTTGGTTGGCTGAAAAATTCTGATTCAGCAGATCGCGTTGCTTGAGACGCGTTACTTTGTCGCCGCTGACGATCTCATCCATGTACGAGTCGACGACCGCGTTGACGATCTTGGCCAGTTCTTCGCGATGCGTCCCCTTCAATGCAATACGCATCAATTCGGCGTCGCCAGGATAATCGACTTGCAGTTTGGCCTCCAAGAAACCGACCGGGTCCTCCTTGTGCTCCTTGATCGTGACCAGGTCTTGCATGTCCGGTTTGCGCGCCGCGCGACTGAGCACGAAGTTGCTCTTGATCAGTTGCAACTGCGTCTTCTTGTAGATTTCGTAGGCCGCTGCTTCTTCCTGGCCAGGCTGCACGTTTTGCAGCACGACGGGGAGCACCTTGCTGACTTTGATTAGCGCCTGGGTTTCATAACGAACCGGCACCAAAAGCCAAACCAGCGAGGCCAAGATGCCTGAGAGAACCATGCCCAGGCCGATCGCCAACGTCCACCGCCGGCGGAGGGCCTGGAAAAGATCGACCGGCGTCGGGCTGGCCGACAGAATCTCGGGCCGCACGGCCACCTGCGCACCGTAGGGCCAGGGGACGGCCGGCAGATTGCTGACGCGGTCGCCCATTGCCACGAGGGCGTTACGGTTCTCAGGAACTTCGGGATTCGGGGTGTTGGGAGCTTGGGTGTCCGAAGCCATGTGTTGGATATCCTTCTCTCGGTCAATCTCGTTCCGCTAGCCGAGCCGATCGCCCTTTGCAATCGGCGAGCCAGTTTGTTGCCGTTCCACGATGATGTCAATTAAGTTCAAAGCAGGCAACTACTTCAGCATGGCGATCCACTTTGTGATTGGCGACGGGCAAGTTTCCTTTTCGCCACACGTCAAGCGGAGCCATGTCTCGCCAAATCAACGACTTACAGCCCCCGCCCGTTGGCCAGTTCGATTCGTTCCTGCGCCAATCGCGACCGGGGCGGTCGTGTCCTCTTCCACGAATAGGTGCGACAGCACCTGGAATTCTACGTACAACAACCCCAAAGCCACGGGCATCATGAACCAGCCGTACATGTTGTGGAACACGCGGTCGGCCAACTCCGGCCCCACCCAAGGGGTGACATACATGATGCCGGTCGTCGTAATACGAATGATGTTTACCGCCACTGCAATCGGGACCGAACTGACCACAATGATCATTTTCTCCCACCAAGGGCGGTCGGTGATCATGGTAATGGCCACCGCGATCGCGCCAAAGATCGTCAACATGCGCAGGCCGCTGCAGGCCTCGACAATGTCGAGGTTCACCTCGCCCAGTGCGATGCGATTGCTCTCATTCACCGCAGCGATACCCAGCGTCTGCAGGCAATAGGTGCTCCAGTCGGTTGCCCAACGTTGCAACGTGCCAAGCAAACTGGCGTCGAGGAAGCTGGGAAGCGGAAACATGAACATCAAGAAGAGCAATGGCGCTCCCGACCAGATGAGCAGCTTCCAGCCGCCGACCAGCAAAAACACGCCCAGGATCGCCGGCACGAAGGAATACATTTCGGGGGTCAAATTCGGGAAATAGGTGGCCAGTAACCGGCCGATCAGGCCAACGCTCAACAGGCCGATTCCGGCGGCACGCGCGGACGAATCGACTTTCGCCGGAAACGGCTGCTGGATGACCAGCAAAGCGCCGACGACGCCGGCTTGGATTCCCAGCAATTCCAATACCGAGGCCACCGAAGCCGACACGCCGAGGTAGCTGGCCATGGCCAAGAGTGCCGCGGCAACTCCCATCAGACCGCCACCGATGTAGGCCAGACGTTGATCGATCTTCGCGCTCGCATCGCGCCGCAGCCAGAGCAGCACCAGCGTGAACAAGGGAACCATATAGCCGTGCGAGTATTTGGGATTGTCCCAATAACGGGCCGCCGTCATCAGCGAATTCCAATAGGCCCAAAGCAGAACCACCAGCAATACGCTGAGCGTCGCCAGCGGAGCTAAGTCGATTCGTCGTCCGTTCACTTGCGCCTGAGCCATTTAGATCTTTCTCCCTGCGGGGTGCAGTCGTCTTGCCTGGTGGAAGGGATAACGAAACAGAACGATGCGTCTACGCGTCGCAACAAAGAAGGTTTGATGTTCGACCGAGATCGAGTCGAAATGAAAGGCTTCCTCTCGGCGACAATTCATCCCGAACGGGTTCGCCGAGCCGTCGATACCGTACCTGGGCGCCGACCGAATGAGGCGCCCTTGGCAGGCATTCTTCCCGAATTGCCGCTCAAAATAAAACCGGCTGGAGCCTCAACCGTGCCATCGCTGGTCGCCAGACAGTCGCTCGTCTCGCCCCGCGAGCACTCGTTCCTCCACGAAGCACCGCCGATGCATTCTCGCGCTTTCCCAGAGGTTTACGATAAACGCGTAGCGATGCGTTGTCAAATAACCCTCACACAGGTCTAACGGGCGGAAATGCCGTAAATCCAGCCATAAATTGATTGCCAAATTTTTTGCTTCAGCCTCTCTGCCCCGGCCCTGGACTGACCGTCAAAGCTGACAAGAGAGGTGGGCAAACGATGGGCCGCACGCGGCAACTAGCTAGCTAACCGAACATGAGGGGCGATTCATACGGGGAAGATTTGGCAATTCAGGAAAGCGACCTTCTCGTTGGATGGCCAAAAACTTGATTCAAACAGTTCAAAGTATCTGGGCAAACTTTGCCGATTAGTACGGCGTTGCCGGTTACGGCGAGTTTGCCGTGGGCGATTCGCCCCGCGATCAAGAGCCGTGCTGGCAAGAGTGGCGGTGCAGGTGCACTGGACGTGGCACAGACGGGCGTTCCTTCAGCCCTCGCATGGGTTGGTCATGCTATTTCGGTTGATTCCATTCATGGCAGGGTTGGCTGGCCAGATCGGCGGCCCGGCAGGCCTCGTGTTGGCCGCCCTGGCGGCTCTGTTGGCCAGCGGCTGCCAGGCACCGCTGACCGTGCGTGGACAAACCGCTCCATTGGCCACCCATCCCCAGGCTCAGCCCGGCGTCACCCCTTGGGTGGCCAGCGTGCCGACCGAAAAAGACAAAAGCACGCTGCCGACGTACATCATCGAACCCCCCGACATCTTGCTGATCGACGCGGTCAAGCTCGTTCCCAAAGCTCCCTATCACATCGAGCCGCTCGACATCCTGCAGATCGTCTGCCCCAATGCGCTGGTCGATCAGCCGATCGGCGGGCAATACCCGGTCGATCCGGATGGGACCGTCGATCTGGGACCGGCTTACGGCAAGGTGAACCTCGCGGGTCAAACCTCCGACGAAGCCCGCCACACGGTCGAAACGCACCTGAGCACGGTCCTCAAGGAGCCGAAAGTCCAGGTCACCCTCAGCCAGACCTCGGGTCAGCAGCAGGTGGCCGACCAGCATCTGGTCGGTCCCGACGGCACGGTCAACTTGGGGACCTACGGCACGGTGTACGTGGCCGGCATGACGATCGCCGAGGCCCGCACGGCCATCGAAACTCAACTCTCGAAATACCTGGAACAGCCCCGCATCTCGGTCGACGTGTTCGCCTACAACAGCCAGGTGTACTACGTGATCACCGAAGGGGCCGGGTTCGGCGACACGGTGGTGCGGATTCCGATCACCGGCAACGAAACGGTGCTCGACGCGCTGGCCCAGGTCAACGGGCTGAGCAAATTGTCGAGCAAGAACATCTGGATCGCGCGGCCGACGCCGGGCGACGCCTGCTGCGACCAGATCCTGCCGGTGAACTGGACCGAGATCACCAAGGGAGCGGCCACGGCCACGAACTATCAATTGATGCCGGGGGACCGGCTGTTCATCGCCGAGAACAAGATCATCGCGCTCGACACTTGGCTCGATACGATCAGCGCCCCGATCGAACGCCTCTTCGGCACGACGCTGCTGGGCACTCAGGCCATCCAAACGATCAACCGCTTTCCCAAAGGCTTGGGCTCGGGCGGTGCCTTCTAACCCAACACGCCTCGCTTGAAACAAACCAGACAACGGACCACCTTCCAAACACCTCGGTTTAGATCGCACGCTGCGCTTTAAGAGTTGAGAAAGGAACAACCATGGTTCGCCATGCACGTCTGCTCGCCGCGGGAACCGTTATTTGCTGGGGAGTGTTTTGCGCCCAGACCAGCCATGCCCAACAGACCTTGGCCAGCCCGCGGCTTGGCGGGTATGCGAGCAATCCGCCGCTCGATCCGATTGGGGCCGGCGGAGTGGGACGGCCATCCCTCAGCCCTTACACCAATCTCTACATCGCCGATGCGATCGGCATGTCGGGCGCGTACCAAACGCTGGTCCAGCCGTTCACGCAACAATATCAACTGAACAACGTTCAACGGGCGTCGATTCAGCGGCTGCAGCAACAAGTCGCCACTCCGACAACGACCACCAGCACGACCCGGCCAAATCAAACGATTCGGAATACCGGTCATCAAACGCGAAGCCTGAACTATTCGCACTACTATCCGACGACCAGTTCCACGTATTGATGCCCAAGGGATCGGTCGCCAGGCACTTCGAGCGAAAGGCGACGCCAGAGCTGCCGGCGGCGCTCGGCCGCCCAAGGGAACTGCAAACGTCCACGTCATCCGGTCGGCATGGTTGTCAGACGGCCGGATCCCACGGAGCGTAGCCGTCGGATCAAGCCAGCCGCGATCGCGATAATCAGGAGCGCAAACCCCAAGCCGCTCGGGTCGAGCCACAGCCACCAGCAGATCGCCAGGATCGCCACCAGACGGGTGGCGGTGAGCCGGATGGCGGGGCTGGGAGGCCGCTTCCAGGCGAGCAGCGCCGCTAGCCCGCACAGCAGCAGCGCCGTCAAGACTCGCCAGCCAAGGTCGCCGTGGGCAGCGTGCGGATAGTTGACGACGAGGGCCGGCGCGCCGCCGGCAAACTTGCAGCTCACGACATTGGGGTCGGTGGCCACGTTGGCCGCCAGTAGCGTCAGGGGCTCGAAGATCGGCGCTTTGGCAGCCGTGGGCGTCGTCGTGGCGATGCCCAGCCGGACGACCTCCGCTTCGCCGCGATTCCAGGCGTCAAGATCTTGACGCGCCGCGGCCTGGTTGCTGGTCAGCGTGAGCCGTCCGACCCGCGCGTGCGCCGCCAACATTCGCCCCTTCCACAACGAATACCAGTGCTGCATCTCCTCGGGCAGTTGTTCGCTGGCGACATGCGCCGCCAGGCCGAGCACCGATTTGGTCGCCTCGAGGCGCTCCAACTCTTGTCCGGTGGCGGAAAGCGGGGCCACATCGAGCGGGGTGCCGCGTCCGGCGGCCGAGGGGCCATAAACCGTCCACAACGTCTTCTCGACCTCTAAATCGGCCAGCATGGGGGCCTCAAAACGGAGCGAGCCGGCAGAGAGGCGGCCGCCGGCCAAGGTGCCGCGAAAAATCACTTCTACGTGTTGCGGAAGCTGCGGCGGACCGAGGGAGAATTGCCAGGCACCCGCACCGACCGACGTTACGGCCGTCGGCAGGTCGGCGACCGCCAGGCTGATGAGCTCCATATCGGGGGGCAATTTGAGCACCGCCCTGGACGCACTAGCGGGGCTCAGCTCGAAGGCGGCCACGCCGTAGTATTCGCCGTCGGCCTGCCACACGCAGCCGACGTCGGCCAAATGCACACGCGGCGGGATGGAAGTGTGCTCGATGTTCTTGAGCGAAGCTTGAAAATGTTCGCCCAACACGTGGAAGGCCTGCATGCCTCCGCCCAAGGGAAGACGCTTTTGCAAATCGCTGGGAAGCTGGGCATCGGTGAGGCCGACCGTGTCCCAGACGACTTCTTCATTCTCCCAGCGATGAGGCAGGATCACGAATCGCTCGAGTTGTCCCACGCCGCGCAGAATCACATCGGCGATTCCCAAGCGATCGCCCATCGATGGACCCAGATGGCCTTGGATGCGAAGGGAGAAATCGCCGGCGATCGCCGTCAGCGGCCGCACGACCAATTGACGCCGGTTCTCGCCAGGAATGGGCAATACCTCGGACTGAACGTCCGCATCGAACTGAAAGGGCTCGGCCCATTGCGGCGGAATGTCGAACCGCAGCACGTCGAGCAGGCCGCCGCGGACTTGCAATTGGAGGTCGAGCGTGGCGGTCCAGGCATCGCGCTGCCGATTGACGATCAGCACCTGCCGGCCGTCGGTTTGCGGTTGATTCCGCGCCAGTCGGACATGGAGCGCGGCTTGCGGCTCGGTTTGAGCATAGCTGGCAACGAGGCGCCCCCATTCGGGCTTGAGCCGCTCTTCGGCCGTTGGCTCGAGCGGCGAAACACCGCTGGTTTCGCCCATTTCCACCAGAGCCGTCGGCTGCCGGAAAATCTCGATTTGGTTTTTCTTGATTTCGGCGTCGAGCCACTGCACGCCGGGAAGAGTGATTTCGCCGCTGCGTGGAGCCGATAGGCGTCCTTCGAGCGCGAACTGCTGACGTCCACTGACGGGGCCGGTCAGAAAGACCATGATGGCGCCGGTATCATCGGCCGACCAGCGAGCCACTCGCTGCACGCCTCCCTCGACGAGTGAAACATTTTGAATCTCCACGCCGGGAGGCCCCTTGAGCCGCAATTGGAAATTGTGACCCGACGACGTGGTGAGCACCGCGCTGGCATGCAGGCTGGCACTCCCCTGGCCAAAGCTGTAAATGGTGAGTTGCTCGACGCTGTTGCGAACTTCGGTGGGGCGCGTCGCCAACGACCAGGCAACCATCCCCTGGGGAATGGCATACACGAGTTGCGGTTCGCGTTGGGCCACGCCCCAAGCCGCCAGAAAGTCCGCGCCGCTTTGCGGTTTGACGTCGTCGCCTAATTGTTCCTCGTAGTGCAAGGAGGGATCGAGCGTCACCGCCAGCAGGCGCCCCGACGAATGTACGCCGCTGGCTTCCAGCCGCGGTAAATGGAAGTTGCCGATACCCGAGCTTTCCGTCACCAGGAACGCCAGGTCGACGATCACTTCGTGCTCGGGCTGGTCGGAAGCATCGGACAGATCGAGATCGAGCGTGACTGGGTCTCCAGGGGTGGCGTGTACCGCGACGATTGGCGATGGGGCGTCACTCGCAGGCAGCAGCTGCAAGCGACGATCGGCCAGCACGCGCAACTGACGAATCGGACCCTCGCTGGAGCGGCACTTGAAACGCGCATCGATCATCGGAGAACCGGCCTGCAACTTCACCCACAGCAATTCCTCGACGTCGACGTGCGGGCGGTTCGCCGAGGCGCGGCGCTCTTCGGGCCAGCGAACCGATAGGCGCCCGCCGGGCCCCAAGTCGGCCTGCACCGAACCGGCCGCTGCGGACTGCACGACTTGGCCGCGCGCCGTGGGAATGTCGAGCGCCACCGGTTCACCCTCGAACACCGCCGTCAAGGCAGACATGGGGAGCGACGGAATCGTTGCATCGAAACCAACGTCGGCGCCCTCGCCCGTCGCCGTGGGCAGAAAACTGATTTCCAAACGGGCGAAACCTGCCTGATCGGCCGCGAAAGAGAGGTGGTCCGCGCCAGCCGGCCAGTCGACCTCGATCGGCCGTCCGTCCAGCTTCGCGCTGCCTCGCACCGGGCTAATGCCTTCTCCGCCCAGCGGAATTTCAAGCTCGACGCCGGGATGAAAGATTTCCAAATCGAAGCTGGCTTTGCATTCGGCGACGGCCACGGTTCGCTGCGGGTTTTCGCGCGACAACTGCAATTGGTAATTCGCCCGCGTCAGGAGCCAGTCTCCCGGCGCCTGCTTGGCCCGCGCCGCTCGCTCGGCAAGTGCTTGAAACATTTCCTCAGGAACGTAGACCTTGGAGCCGACCGGCCGCCGATCGGCGTCGACGGGCACGAAGACCCGATAGATTCGCCCCGCGGGCAGGATTTGATTCGCGGCGGAGGGCGCGCTCGAACGGTCGGCGGCATTGATCGGTGGAGTGGAAACGGGCGGAGCCGAAACCCCGATCGCAGGCCCCTGCGACGCCGTGCCACTGGTCGGCGGCGCGCCGGACGGGGCCGGCTCGTCGGCCCAAGATTGCACGGCCGCGCCCAATGCCAACGACAGCGCAAACAGGACCAGCAGCGGAACCGCCGTGCTTGCGACCAGCCGGCGAGAAGGTTGCTCGACGAGCGGTCGTGGACGGCGGCGATCGACGGCCCGCCAGGCCAAGGCGGCGAGTGAACCCATGAACGCGGCAGCAATCAGTGGCAAATAGGTCGCCGAGGCAACCAGGGCGATCGCCGCCAGGGCGAGCACGGCTGCCAGGAGCCAGCGCCGACTCCAACCTGGATGCCAAATGCCGACGGCAAAAACCATCAGGAAGATCGCCCAGGCGCACGATTGCATGGCCGCCGAGCGAACGACAGCGACCGGTCGGTCGAGCCCGCTGCCGATCGCCACGGTCGCGACGCTCCAACCGCGCGTGGTCCAGAGTCCGGCCGATCCGCTTGATTCGTGTCGCCAGGGGACGGCCGGACCGCCACTCAACCGCGACCAGGCCGACAAGGGAACGTAGCGGGGCGAGCCACCGTCGCGAGCCGCCGCTTCGATTTCGCCGGCCATTGCGCCCGGCACGATCTGACCGGTCGCCCCACTCGCATCGATCACCCGATTACGGTTTTCTCCGGCCACGGCGGCCGCGGTGGTCAGCAACAGAACCTGATCGTTGTAGAGCAGAAACAGTTCCGCTTGCTCGATGACCGATTGGCCGCGGTCGGTGCGGACGCCTATCGCGCGGGAGGGAACGAGCGAATCGGCGTGCATGCCAATTTGCTCCAGGGCGGGAAGATCGACCAGCACCTCGACGCCCGACATCGCCGGCGCGGCCGCCAACAGATCGCAGACACGGCCCCATTCGAGCGGCTGCGATCGATCGGCGTGAGCGACGATGTCCGCCACCCCCCCCAGGAAACGTTCGGCATTGAGCGAGCCAAGATCCTCCTGCGCCGTAACCAATGCCGACCAGTCGCCCAGCTGCAGTGGATTGAACATGGTTTGCCATGCCGGTCGCCCCAGCGGCCCGAAAAGGCGCTGACTCCAGGAGGGAGCGGCGCTGGGGGAGGTTTCCCAGCGGCTGTCCGAACCGGTCAGTTCGTATCCCGGCGGGAGCCAGATGTTCCAAACGCGGGCCAGGACGGGGATGTCGACCTCCGGCCACGCCGGCGAGAGCGATCCGGCCAGGCGGGGTAAACGGCCACGAGCGACGAACGAGACGACGACCGTGGCAAATTGCTTGCCCGAGGGAAGCTCAACCGTGAACGGCGAACCAAATCCACCGACGTGGGCGTCGGATAAAGGAACGTCGTCGACGGCCACGCTCCGCAATTCGGCATCGGGCGGTAGGCGAAAGCTGAGCCGTGCGCGACCGGCGGTTTGCACATACCAGGCGGCCTCGTGGACCGTGGCATCGCGGAGAGCATAGCGCGATTCGAGCGTGCTCCGCCAAGCCCAAGCACCGGCCTCGGCCGCCGGAGCCGAAGTGGGTCGAATGCTGATTGCGGGAAGCGCGCTCGCCGCGTCACGGATCGGTTCGTCGGGTTCGTAGCGATAGGCACCGCGCGTGGTTGGATAGAGTTCGCCTTCGGCCAGTTCGGCGGGAATCGGCCGCAGTCGATGATCGTCGACGTCGATGTCGACGCCCGTTTCGCCGAGCGCGCGCACGGTGAGCGAGCCGCGTTGGGTCGAGGCCTCGGGAAGCGCCGCCAGCGACAACGGCAACAGGCCCTTGAAGGCCAAACTGCGCACGGCGCGAATCTCGAAGGGGCCGCTACGTGGCGGCCGAAGCGTCAGCTCCCAGGCTTCACCCGCCTTGGTGAGGTGGTTGGCAGAGTGTTCGTCGGGCGACAATCGCCGGGCCGCGATTTGGCCACCGCCGGCTCCGGCCAGACTGAAACGGAGCGGCTCGGGGCGCGGATGGGAGCAGAAGAACAGCAAACGATCGACCCGGGCCGACGGCGACGAGCAACGCAAGGTGTAAGTTTCGGTCAGCGTCTTGCCGTCGGCGATGACGTCGACGTTGATCTCGCCGGCGTAAGTCGGCTTGCGCGGCACCGTGGCCACTTCCAGCCGAGCGGCCGTGGCGTCGACGGCAAACACCAATCCACTGGGAGGCTCGGCAAACAGTCGCGATTCAGCCGCCGTGAGCTGCTTGGGATCGATGCGGGCAAGTTCGCTAGCGCCCTTGATTCGCAATTCGTGGCCGTCGGCGGCGCGAATCGCCATCCAATGCCGGCCAAAATCGGCCTGCAGAAAATGCAGCATTTCGAGCTGCGACAGGCCCAACTCGCTGTCCAGTCCATCGGCCGGGACCGCCGCACGATGCCCACTGACGAGCAGAGTCAGCGGCTGGCGGGGCGAAACGCTTTGCCGCAAGGCGATGACGAGCTGGTGCGTTCCGCTTGCGGCGCCGGAATCGACATGCCAGTCGGCGATTGCTGCCGGATCGCCCCCCTCGACGGTGTCGATCATCCATTTCGGCCCCAAGTCGGCCGTGATCGTAAACTGTTCGTTCTGCCGCAGGCTGACGTCGGCCACCGTGCGGCAATAGATGCCGGCGGTTCCCATGTCGATCAGGCTGCCGGAATCGACGTGCAAGTTTTCGGCGGGCCGCGTGAGCACGACGTCGATGCTCGCGTCGTCGTGAAAACATTGAAACTCGAGCGACTCCCCCGAGAGAGGCGCCGCCAACGGCGAAGTCTTGAGCTGCCGGCAATCGGTCGGCGCAATGCGATCGAGAACCAGCGGCTTGGGCACCACCAATACCAACGATCCCTCGAGCCAGGCCATTCCGTCGACGATGACTCGCGGCAAATGCCAGGACTGATTTTCGTCAACCGCAGCCAGCGCCGACAGCCGGATCGTGCGGCCGGCACCCGCGATCGGATCTGGCAGATCGAGCACGACGCGGGTCCGGCCGGTGGCCCCGTCGCTGGCCGTCCAGGGGATGTCCCGGTCGGCCAAGCGCGCCGCGACCAGTTGCAGGCGAGGATCGAGTTGCAGAGTCACCTGCCGCAGCGGCGCACCTTCGACGTCGATGTGAAGCTGAGCCGTCACGTCGACGCCGCGAGACGAAAATTCGTACGCGACTTCCTGCCGCAACAGCGGCGGTGGCTGCGGCGCGGGAGAATCGGCCTTCGACAGCCGCACGACCAAGTGGTGGATTCCACCGGCTTCGATGCGCCAGGGGACAATGCCGGGCGCCACCTGAGGACCGGCCTCGACCACGCCATGTTCGGCCACGGGAACAAACGCGTCGGGTAGTTCGAGCACGATATGATTCGTCGCACAACGCGGCAAATCGAAGGCAAAGGCCAATTCGCCCTGCGGACCCCGCTGGCCACGCAGCGACCAGACGAGCCTTAAGCGTCCCGGGCCGTCGGCCAGCACGCCGACGCGGCCCTTCGCGGCACGGCCGAGAGCCGCTGAGCGGGGAGGTTCGCCGTCCCATTCGGCCCGAGCTACCGCGAAGCCCAGCGGCTCGAGCGGCAGAAACATCCCCTCCGCAGTGTGACCGGTAAACGCGAGGATCGCGTCGCCGTGGAGAATTCCGAGCGAAACATCGTCGCCGACGAGCCGGGCACGATAGGTGCCGCTGGCCAACTGCACGCCTCCGGTCCCCGGCGGCAGTGTGCCGCTTTGCGCGGCGGCGGTCACTAACCTCTGAAACTCCTCGGCTTCGACCGGCAAATAGGGTTCGCCGCCCAGCGGCCACTGGTCAACCTGGTCGGCCGGCGCATAGACACGACGGAATTGGAGGGGCGCGGACGGATCAGCCGGCCGCGTCGTCGTTTCGCCGGCCAATGCCCATCCGGCCAGCGCGAAGCACGCCGAGCAGGCCATGAAAGTCGAGCGAATCATGGCTCGCCTTCCGGAGAGATCGGCACGGCCGGTGCGGTGGCTGTCGAGGGTTGCGGTCCGCGGGGCGGGCGGAAATAGGCCTCGGTGATGCTGCGATCGAGCACCGCTCGCGAGCTGCCTCGACTCGAAGAAACGATCGGCGCCGGAGCCGGCGGCGGAAGCGTGCGGCGTGCCAGCAGCGCCGCAATAGCCAAAAGCAACACACCGACCAATGCGGCCTGGGCAATCACGATTGCGCTCTCGGGATTGACCAGCGTGGCGGCCAAGACGAGGACGCCGAGGGCGAAAATCGTGGCGGGATGCCGCAGCCGCGGAAAATAAATCAGCGCCAAACCAACCGCCAACAAAACCGCCGATGCACCGAACACCAACACCGACCGCGGGGCCCACCACAAATCGAGCGGTACCAGCCCGACGGTGCTGAAGAGATAGCGGTTGCCCTGCGCAGCCGGGGCCGGCAATGCCGTGACGCCCAGTTGCTGCTCGAGTTTCGTCTGATCGAGACTCAATTCACGCCGCCAAACCAGACCGTTGCGCTCCCACGTGTATTCCGTGGTGAATTCCGCCGGTGCCGTGAGCAGGTGGTCCGACGTCGGCAGAATCAGTTCCCAATAAAGCTGATGGACCGTCGGCTCGGGCCGGATTTCGGGAGGCTGTGCTTCGAGGTGGAAACCCAGCGGGCGCCGTGGAAACGAATAGCTTAGCTGCAAATGGTGCTCGTTGCCGTCGACCGCCGTCAGGGGCACGACGTATTCCCCGCGTTCTTCCTTGTCGATTTCGACCGGCTTTTGGTCGAGGGTCACTTCCAGCGAGGTGGCTCCCGGGGGAATGGCCAACCGCAGATGACGGTCGCCGCTGCGGAAGCGATAGAGAACGCGATCGTGACGCACGCCGCCGGCCAGCACCGTTTGAATCCAGCCGCATTGCACGACCGTTTTTCCGTCCGGCGACCGCTGCTTCAGCTCGATCGCCAGTGGCAGCTCGCTGGCCGGCTGCGATGCGACGAACTGCGATCCGACCGTGACGGCCGAGGGAGAGGTGTCGGCGGTCCACAGTCCCGTGCGAACCTTGGCCAAAATGCCCGCTCGCGAGGAAAGGCGGAGCTGATTGTGGGCGAGCTTGCCGCTGCCCGGCATGACGAGCGGCACCGTGGCCGAAGTCGTCGCTGCAGGAGTCAGCTTCTTCTGAGGAAGCACGTAAGTCACTTGGAGTTGCACGCGACCGATCCGCGGCCCTGGCAGCGCCAACCGGATGGCCGAATCCTCGCCCGGCGTGGCCGGTTCGCTGCGCGGACCGGTCACGGCCAATTGCTGCCCGTCGAGCTTGACGCCCAGTTCGTCCAACGACAATGCCTGGGGAACGAGCAAGGTCAAACTATCGACCGGCTCGTAAGCGATCTGAAACACGAGCTGCTCATCGACCTCGACCGTTTGCTCGTCGACGACGACGGTACTGACCACGTCGCTGGTGATCGTTTGCTCGTGCAGCTTAATGCCGGCCACGAAGCGGGCGTCGGGCCCCTCGGCACGGTAGAATAACGGATCTTGCTGCCGCTCTGGCAGCTTGATCGGTGGGCGAAGCGACTGCGCGAGCCCGATCATCGACTCGGCCCGCGGCGACAGTTCCACATTGTCGGCGGGCAAGACGGCGACGATGGCCTGGCCGACCGTGTCGGCATGGGGCCGGGGAACATCGAACGACAATTCCGCATCGCCCCCGGCCAGCGGCTGATGGGCCCTTAGCGTGATGTCGAACGAGCCGGCTGCGGGTTGAGCCAAGGGAATCGAACAAACCGCGCCATCGGTTTCCAGCGCAGCCTCGGGATTGACCCAAGAAGGTGGGCCGACGTCGTCGATCTGCCAACCGGGCAGATCGATTTCCAACTTGCGCAGCTTTGCGCCGCGGACGTTGTATTTCAGTTTTCCCAGCAGTTGCAATTGGTGAGCGGCGACCGTCACCTGATATTCCTGCTCGACGTTGATCCGCGTCTGTTGACGGACGACCCTTGCCGACAGCCGATAGGGCCGTTGCGGCTGGACGTAATACTCGAAGCCGGCGACGATGTTACTGTCGCGGCGCAAGGAATCGGGCAATTCGTCGACCTGACGCACGTTGCGCTGCGTTCCCCACACCACTTGCCAATCGCCGAGAACTTGCACGGCGATGTTCCCCCACTGGCGCACCGCCTCTTTTCCTTGCACCTCGAAGCCCGACAGTTCCAACTGCTCGTCCTGGCCGGCGACGTTGTACGGACGCTCGGTGACCAACCGTAGCTCGAGCGGGCCAACGGTTTTGGCGAACAGGCGGACTTCGATCAATTGGCCTAAGCTGCCGTCGCTTTGGCTCGCTTTGTCGTCTTCGACCGGCACGAGTTGCACGCCCACCCGAGGTTTCTCGATGATCTCGGCGCCAGGGGGCAAGCGCATCCGGAAACGGTCAAAGGGACCGCCGATGCTGCGGACGGCCAGGCGGGCCTCGGTCTTTACGCTGCGGCCATCGATGCTTACCAGTATTTGCCCGGTGGCTTCGAGCACGACCGGCACGTTGGCGACGTGGACCTCGGCGGCGTGCCAGGCCAACTCGAAATCGCCCCCCGGCAGAAGGACTCGAAGCCGCGTCTTGCCATCCGACGTCGTCTCGGGCTGGAGCAATTCGCTCCCTTCCGAAACGCGGGCTTGGATCGAGGTGGACGGCACGACGAGATCGAGTTTTCCCAGCGGGGTGCGCGGCAGGTTGAGTTTCAGATCGGTTTCTCCGCCGATCGTGGTCAGAGGGACGAGCAGTTTGAGCCGGATCTTGTGGACCTGGCCGGGCTCGGAACGGATCCAACTGACGTAACCCTCCTGCTGGCTTTCGAAATCGACCAGTTGTTCGCCCGATCCTTCGTACTCGGCCTCTTTGAGCAAGACGGCCCGACCGAGCCGCAAGGGGACGCGGACCCAGCCTGAGTCGCGCGTGTCGATCGTGAACTCGGCCGTCAGCTCTGCCTGTCGAGCGGTTGCGGTGCCGGTGATCTGGACTTGCTGAATGACGAAATGGGGTTGCGTGTCTTGGTTCGACAGCCGGTGCTGCATGTAGTAGAGGCGGATGAAATCTTCGTACTTGAAATTGGGGAAGTGTTGACGCTCGCCGTTACGGTCGAGCAGCAGGTATTCTGCCGGTTCGACTTCTCCCGGGAGGGTCCGGCCGTTTCCAGCGCTTGCAGGAGCCGGCGAGGTCTTTGGGCTGGCCGGTGCATGCTGGGGGGCCGTGGCGGCCGGTTGCGAGCCTGGTTCGGCCGGCGCCGATTTCGCCGCCTCGCCGGCCGGGGTGGCCGGCGTGGGTTCATCGGCCAGCGTGCAGCGAACGGGTGCCAGCATGGCCACAAGCAACAGCGTGCCGGCCGCTAGACTGGCAAGCCGGCCAAGCCGGTGTTGCCGGCCGGATGGCTGGTGGCAGTCGGATCGCCATGAAACTGGGCTACGCATCGCTGGGCGTCGACCGGGCTTTGAGTTCTGGTGTTCGTGAGGGCTGTGTTGGAATTGGGTTCGCAGCACGACGGCAGGCGCGCTGTCTTCCAGGTTTCCGCCGGTCGCTCCGCGGCCCATGCCCAACTTCGGATTCAAACAGCAAACCACGCGAGACACGTTTATCTACGCCCCAGATGCAACCACGGCTCAGATGGGCGGTCTCGGTTTTGGACAGCGGGCCCCCTCCAGGGCTTGCGCACCGCGGTCAATGAGAAGCGTTTCCGGAAGCACGGATTGGCGGTGCACCGGGTCCCGGCTCGGCCGAGTGAGATAGGCAGCCGGGGAGGGGCCGAGCACGTAAATTCAGTGTAACCAAGGCCGGAACGAACCTCAAAAACAAAAGCGGCCAGGTCGAGAATTCAAACGCGTTTTCGCGGCATTTGTCTAACCATTGCCACACGGCGCAGGGCCGCAAGAAGCGGTGGTGCCGAAAATCACGACAGAAACGCCGCCGAGCGCCCCTTGAGCGCTCGACCACGCCCTCAGTCGTACTGGCCAATCGGGCTGCTGCCGCGGCGCGCAGATTATTTCGCCTGTTGCAGCATGCGGCAGAAGTCGGCCTGCAGCGGGGCCGTGGCCGCGGCTACTGGATGCGGCAAACGCAAGGTGAACGGCCGACCGTGGATGTCAGTCACCGCTCCGCCCGCCTCCGTCACCAAGAGGACCCCCGCCGCGACATCCCACGATTGCGTGCTCAGCGCCCAAAACGCGTCGAACCTGCCGGCCGCAATGTAACTGAGATTCAGTGCGGCCGAACCAGTGCGGCGAATCCCCTGGCAGTGCATGACCGCGGCGACGAATTGCGCGATCTCGGGCGACGTCGGGCTAATGGTCGTGGAAAAGCTGGCCACGGCCAAGGCCTCGGAAAGCCGCTCGATGCCCGAGGTTTTCAACCGCCGGCCATTCAGATAGGCCCCTTCTCCGCGCGCCGCCAGATAGCACTCCTGCGACACCGGCTCAAACA
>DATJTR010000285.1:0-4572 GCA_035503215.1 Pirellulales bacterium | reverse complement strand
CCTGGACCGATAACGTGGGAGTGAATTGGGCGCCTTATTGGCATCCCACCAGGCCCTTCGTGATTTGGACCGGGGCCGATCATTCCGATCCGACGGCTCGGCCGAACTACGATTTGTGGCTCTTGCGCTACGAGACGGTGGCGGGACAGCCTCGTCCGGTCGGCGAACCGATTCGAGTGACCGATCACGCGGCGGCGGACGTGCTGCCGGTCTTTTCGCCCGACGGCAAGCATTTGATGTGGACCAGCAATCGCGGGGACGACGGCAGCAGCCAGTTGTGGCTGGCCGATTTTCGCTTACCGAAGTGAACGGCCGTTCATTCGGCTTCGAGCACTTCGATTTTCAGCTTGCCCAAGATCTGCACCACCGAGAACAAGGTGGCCAGCGAGGAGGCGTCTTTCAGATTCGAGACGCCCAGCACCAGGTGGCTGGCGCCGATCCTTCCCTGCCCTAGTGTGGCGTCGAAGGGGAGCCAGCGCTGGCCGACATGGATTTCGGTCCACATGTGATAGCCGAAGGCCTGGGCGCCTGGAACGTAGACCAGTCCGACGACGACGCGCGAGGGCAACTCGCACGCCCGGGCCAAGGCGGCCAAGAGCACCGCATGCTCGGTGCAATCGCCCTCCCGCGAGTGGGCGACTTCGAGCGCCGTGGCGAACACCTGTGAAAAGTTCTTGTTCGTCACCGTGCGGTGGACGAAGGATTCGAGCGCCCGCGCGACGGCCAGCGGATCTTTGGAGCTGCCGCGGGCTTGCTGAGCCATTTTCACGATCTCCGGATCGTCGACTTGCAAGGTGTTGTTGGGGGCCAGGTCGTCGGGGGTTGGCGCGGCATCGGGGGTTGGTGCGGCGTCGGGGCCCGGTTCGGCCGCTTTGGCCGCCGGAGCATCATAGGCTGGTGCGGTGACGACGATTTCGGCGCTGTTCGGGCCGGTCTTGGTAACGTGTTGCTGGGCCGTATTGGCGAACAGTTTGGACGGATCGTCCTCGGCGAGTTCGACGCGGTAGCGAACACGCCGCGTTTTATCGGGCGGCGGCAAGGCCCGCTCGACCTTGACGAGCATGTCGGCTTGCAGATCGAACTTCAGTGGCGCTGGGGGCTCCAAGGCTTGCTCGCGCGTGGTGCGAAACGTTTCTTGTTCGATGCCGGGGACAAGGGTCTTGAGCGTTTCGCCCTTGTCGTCGATCCACAGAACGGTGCGGATTGCCGTGCCGGAGCCGCGCGGCGTGAGCAGGCAGAGAATGCGGAGCAGCTCCTGCGATCCGTCGAGCAGCTTCGTCGGTTCGCGCTCTTCGGCTGCGAGCTGGGCGTCGGCGACGACCACCTGGTTGGCGACCGGCACGAGCAGTGCCAGGCTGCGGGTTTCATGCGGCTGCATCGGATCGCGCAACAGCGACAGTTCGATTCCTTGAAAGCCTTTGGTCTCGATTTGCCAAGGGGTGCTGGTCTTTTGCGACTTGCCGGCCAGCTCGGTTTCGAGCACGAGCTCTTCGCCGGTGACTTCGCCGCGCATGACGATCGGTTCTGGCCCCATCTTGGTGGTGACCGTGAAGCGTCGGACTTCGCCCCCCGGCGTCTCGATGCTGTCGGTGGCGAGATCCATCTGGTTCGTGTCGCCGAAGCGGCGGATGCCGAGCCGGCTATGCGACGAGACCTGCACGAGTTGCCGGGAGCCCTGCTGGATCTTTTGGATGGTCGTCTCGGTGTAGCCGACCTTTTCGCCGTGCAGGTAGCAGCTTTCCCACGTCGTATCGGCCGGCGAATCGGTCGACGTCGACGGCGGATGGGCGCAGGCGGCACCACTGAGCGCGATCGCCAGGCACCAGCCGACAAGCCGCCGCGCCGTTCGCGGTGCCGTGACGCCGATCGGGTCCGGGAAGTCTGCGGCGGCTTGATCCTCAGCAAATCGCTTCATGAGTCGGACAACCCGAGTTTGAAGGCCGCACCGGCTTCTTCGCGGACATAGCGTGGCACGGCGTAGCCGGGCAGCCGGGCCCGCATTTGTTCGATCAATCGGCGGCCGGTCGCCTCGGGCACTTCGAAGTGGGCCGCTCCCGCCACGCGGTCGAGTTGATGCAAATAGTAGGGCATCACGCGGCAGTCGATCAGCCGCTCGGACAACTCGATGAGCGTTTCGAGCTGGTCGTTGATGCCGCGCAGGAGCACCGCTTGATTGAGAAGCGGCACGCCGGCATCGGCCAGGCGGCCCAGGGCCTCGGCGACAGCATCGTCGAGCTCGACGGGATGGTTGACGTGGACGACGACGACCGGCGAGAGCCGTGTGCCACGGAGCCAGCCGAGGAGCTCGTCGGTTACCCGTTCCGGGATCAGGATAGGTAGCCGAGTGTGAATGCGTAGACGGCGCAAATGGCCGATTTTGGCCAGTTCCATCGTCAACTCGGCCAGCACTTCGTCGACCAGCGTCAGCGGGTCGCCCCCCGACAAAATCACCTCGCTCAGCGTCGGGTCGTTTTGGATTTCTTCGAGTGCCGTTCGCCAGGCTCCCCTGCCCCGCGGCGCTTCGGAGTAAGGAAAATGGCGGCGGAAGCAATAGCGGCAATGGACGGCGCAGACCCCCGTTGTCACCAAGAGTACCCGACCGCTATATTTAGCGAGGAGGCCGGGGGTTCGCCCGGCCAGGCGGTCGCCTACGGGGTCGGCGGTAAAGCCGGCCGGCGAGGCCAGTTCTTCGGCCGTGGGCAGCACTTGCAGGAGCAAGGGATCGCGGGTATCACCGTAGCGCATCCGGGCGATCCAGCGCTGCGGCACGAAGACGGCGAAGTCGCGTGCGGCCGCTTGGGCCGCCGCCAGGCGCTCGTCGGGCAGGCCGACCAGGCGGCAAAGTTCGGCCGGGTCGCGGATCGCATCCTTCATCGCTTGTTGCCAGCCGCCGACGGCAGGCCGACGTGCGACGAGCGGGGGATGGCCACCGTGGGACGGAACCGGCGCGGGGGCTCGATTCTTTGCCGGGACCGCCGGGCCAGTGGAGAGTCGCGTCATCGTTCGTCGAGTGTGCGTGGCGTGGTTGGACCGCGATGGCGCCGCGAGGCCGGCGGACACATACGAAATTTCGATTCGGTCGCCCTGGCGGCGACCGCCGACGAGCCGGGGCCGTGCGGCGGCTTGTCCAGCATAACCCTCCCTTTTGACCAAGCGAAGTAGGAAAAACCCGTGGCGAGCTATAACACCAGCGATTTCAAGAAGGGGATCAAAGTCCAGATCGACGGCGATCCCTACATGATGTTGGAGTGCAATTTCGTGAAGCCCGGCAAGGGGAACGCACTCTACAAGTGCAAGCTGCGCAATTTGCTCCGCGGCACGGTGCTCGATCGCACCTACAAGGGGGGCGATTCGCTGGAAGCGGCCGACGTCGAGGAAATCGACGCCCAATATCTCTATGCGCAAGGCGATCGCTTCGTCTTCATGGACAACGACAACTTCGAGCAGTACGAGCTGACCAAGGAACAGGTCGACGACGCCTGGAAGTGGCTGAAAGAGGGAATGGTTTGCTCGATGATCTTGTTCAATAACAATCCCATCTCGGTCGCCGCACCGAACCATGTCGTCCTGAAAATCGATTACTGCGAGCCGGCCATTCGCGGCAACACGGCGACCAACCTGACCAAGCCGGTCAAACTGGAAACGGGCGCCGAAATCATTTGCCCGGCCTTCGTCGAAATCGGCGACATGATCAAGGTCGACACGCGGACCAGCGAATACCTGGAACGCGCGCGCGGCTAGCGGGGGCGGTGGGTCGCGGCAGAAAGCTCAGCTTCGCGCAACCACGAGCGCTCCGCGGAGAGTGCGCCCTGCGCCGGGAGAGATGCTGGTGAACTTCCGGCCGACAGCTTCCTGGCAACGCCTACGCGAGCGCGCTCGGCTGCTGGCTCGTGTCCGCTCGTTTTTCGACGAGCGTGGTTTCTGCGAGGTCGAAACCCCCCTGCTCTCGGCCGACGTGGTGGTCGACCGGCATCTCGACCCGATCGCGGTCACGCTGCCCGACGATCCGCGCCGGCCGCAAATCGGCCGGCCAATGTGGCTGCAGACCTCGCCCGAGTTCGGCATGAAGCGGCTGATGGCCGCCGGCGGCGAAGCGATTTATCAGATCACCCGCTCGTTCCGCGGCCACGAGCAAGGGCGATTGCACAATCCGGAATTCACGATCGTCGAATGGTATCGCCGCGGCGATGGTTTGGAGGAAGCGGCCGCGCTTCTGTCGGATTTGGCTCAGGCGCTTTTCGAGCGCGGAGCGGCCCAGCGCGTGACGTATGCCGAAACGTTTCGTGCTGGCCTCGGCATCGATCCGCATCGTGCGACGGTGAGCGAATTGGCCGCCGTGGCGCAGCGCGCGGGCGTGAACGTGCCGGCAGGGATGGCGGCGGACGATCGCGATGCCTGGCTCGATTTGCTGCTTTCCGAGTGCATTCAAAGCGGCCTGGGACGCACCGGGCCGGTGATCGTATGCGATTATCCGGCCAGCCAGGGAGCGCTCGCTCGGCTGAAGCCGGGCGATCCGTCGCTGGCCGAACGGTTCGAGCTGTATCTCGACGGCGTGGAGCTGGCGAACGGCTA
>DATJTR010000284.1:0-4842 GCA_035503215.1 Pirellulales bacterium | reverse complement strand
CCGTGTCGGCTCACATGAACCTGGCCGGGGTGCTCGTCCGCCAAGGGCGGCGCGACGAGGCGCTTCCTCATTTCCGGCGCAGCATCGAACTCACGCCCGACAATCCGGCGCTTTATTTCAGTCTGGCCGTGTTCCAGGTGCAGCAGGGACAGGCGGACGAGGCGATCGCGAGTTTTCGTAAGACCATCGAGCTCGATCCCCGCTCGGCCGCCGCCCACTCGAACCTGGCCAGGCTGCTTGTCGAGCGGGGCGACGTGGACGAGGCGATCGACTTCCTCCGGCGGGCGGTCGAACTCGATCCCGACGCACTCACGGCTTATGGGCCGCTGGTGCAACTACTGCGGCAGCGAGGCCGGGCGAGCGACGCGGCCAAATATGAAGCACTGGCCGCGAAGGCGGGCCGCCGACGGGCGGAAATCGAAAACCGCCGCGGCATCGAGCTCGCCAGAGAAGGCAAACTTCAGGCGGCCACCGCGCAATTCCAGGCGACCATCGCGCTCGCTCCGAACTTTGCCGAGGCGCACACGAATCTGGCCGACGCCCTGGCAAGGCAAGGGAATTTCGACGGCGCGATCGCGCATTATCGCCGGGCGTTGGAAATCGATCCCGGGCTCGCGTCCGCCCGCCAACGCCTTCAGCAGTTGGTGAATCCGTAGACGATTCGGCAGTCGCCGTGTCGGGTCGCGGAATGCCAGGATGCGCAAGACGGTGCTAAAGATCGATCCCAACTTCGTCCTCAGCCGCATCAACCTGGGACACGCGCTTTCGCGGTCGGGCGCATTCACGAGGCCGAGCAGCAGCGCCTGGCTTTGGCCATCGACCTGGAAAACGAAACGGCGCGCTCCAAGCTCGCGGCTTTGATCACGCCGCGCTAGCGGCCGCCCGATTTCTTTCCGCCGGACGCGGCTTCCACCCGTTCGTCGGCGATCCAAGCCGGTTGCAGCGGCTGACCGTCGGCGTCGACGTAGCCAATCGAATAGAGGTATTCGCAGAGGGCTTTGTCCCCCAGTTTGCACGCCCGCTCGGCAATCCGGGCCAGGGCCAGGTTGGCGATCTGAAATCCGGTCGAAAGTCCTTTGGTCTCGCACTCCCTGGCCGCGTGTTCCATGAGCAGCAGCAAATTGACGCGGGTGGCCATGGCGATACCTCGTAGCAAACTCTCGGCAACTCGATCGAGTCTAGCAAGCCGATCGTCGCCGTTTCAATCCTCGCACTCTCTGTCCGATTGGTCACGGTCTCCGGGCCTCTACCGCCAACAAGGCCGCTGGCCGAGAAATGCGTCCTGCTTTCGGCTTTTTTCTGCCATCGCGATTCGCCCAGCGGCGCCTCTCGAATCTCGCTGCCCGAGAATCGGCTGGCCCGAGCCGTTTCGCCTGGGTTTTGCCGCCCCGCCGAGGGCCGTCGCCAGCCCCGGGCGGCGGATTTTTGGCCGCTGGCAGAGCAAGCAGAAGGCTGCATCGCGCGGGCTAAACGACTTTTCCGGTTGGGAAAGGTTTATGCCCGGATCGTCCGCAGGCCGAAGGTAAATTTTGAACAGTCGCTTCGTCTTTCGTAACCGTGCATCTCCCCGGGGGGGTGAGGAATGGCGTCCCGAATGAAGAGTTTGCGTTGGCTGCAGTCGGTGGCGGTGGGCATCGCCAGTTTTGGACTGATCATGCCCCGGGCCGCCTTCGCCGTGGAGGCAACGCTCTCGGCCGCTGCCTCCCCGACTCCGGCTGCGGCGCCAACACCGACTGCCACCCCAACGGCAACTTCCGTTGCGGGGCAATCGCAGGTTCTCGACGTCGGCCTCGCGGCCGGCGGCATGCTCCGCGGACAGGTGGTCGACCCACAAGGTCTGCCGATGCGGGGCGTCGAAGTCAGCTTGAACGCGGCCAAAGGGCATGTGGCCACCTGCTCGACCGACCAGGAAGGGCGTTTCGAGATTCACAACCTTGGCGGCGGGCTCTACGAAGTCGCGGCCGCCGGCAAGAGCGGCGCTTTCCGCCTCTGGACCGACGGCACCAGTCCGCCCCAGGCGGTGAAGCAAGTTTTGCTCGTCGCTGGTCAGCCAGTGACCCGCGGTCAGTGGGTCGGCCGTGGTGGATGGTTGGGTGGCGGCGGCGGCGCCTATCTGGGGGGCGCGATCATTCTTGGCTCGCTCGGCGGGATCATCGCCGGCGGCATCATCTCGGGCGAGCAATCGGGCCCCAGCAGCTAACGCGGCAAGGCCCGGTGAGCGGCGGCCGCCTGCTCGATCACCGCAGCCGCGATTGCCCATCGCGCCAAGCCTAGCGCTCTACCGACGGCTTGCCCGCCGTTTCGGCCGACGGGTGGCGCACGATGCGGCCGACGATCACGCTTTTGGCCGCATCTTGATTGCGATAGGGCGTGTAGGGGATGGCGGCCACTTCGACCCATTCGAAGGGCAATTTGCCGCTGGTCGTGCCCCAAAAACTTCCCCGCCCGTTCTGCCGCACCTCGGCGTTGTCGCCAGGGTGGTGTTCGAAGCAAAAATATTCGACCTCGGCGGGCACCTCCGCCGCCTTAGAGGGCCATGGCATTTCGGCGATCGGCAAGCCATAGCAATAGGCAAAGCGATGCGCCACCGGCCCGAAAGAAATCAGTTGGCCGGGCGCCGGCAATTCGTCGCGCAGGGCCGCGACGTCGCCGCCGATATCGTGCATGCCATGCGCCCGGGCGGTGATGGCCGCGCCGTCGAATGCCAATCCCACCATCATGCTGCACGCCAGCACCGCCCGCTCGATGCCTGGCGGCGACGCGGCCGAGCGGCCCGTGAACAACCACCAGGCCAGTGCCGCCGCCAAAAGCACGAACGACACCGTGTAGGTCCAGGTTTCTGCCAGCGGCTGGAGCGCGTGCACGTTCAGCGCCGCCACGACCAACACCACGCCGCCGGTGAGCATCGCGGTGGCGATGCCCCAGCAAAACCAGCGCCAGCCGCGGCGCAGCTCGTAGCTGGCGTCAGCCGCCGCGGCCCGCTCGATCACCACTCCCACCAGCACCGCCAGGCAGGGATACAGCGGCATGTAATAGCGTCCCCGCGCTCCGGCCGACAGCCACACGCTGGGGTACGTCACGGCCAAGGTCACGCCGATGAACACGAACAGCGGTCGATAAACGCCCAGGGCGCGCAGTTGGCGGCAAAATCGCGGATCGAGATAGCCGGTCAAAAAGAACGACCAGGGCAACAAGCAGGCAAACGTCTCCAGCGGAAAACTGAGCGTGTGCGATGCCAGACCGGCAAAGCTGAACCGCTCGCGGGCGAGTTTCGACCACACGTCGATCACCGTGCGCTGGTCGGTCGCCACCCAGAACGGAATTTGCCACGCCGCGATGACTCCGATCAGCGTCGCCACGCCGGCCAGATGCTGCCAGGCAAACAGCCACTTCCACTGCCGCTGCCAAGCCAGGAAAACCACGGTCACCGCCACGAAGTAGACCGGCGCCTGCGGCCCTTTGACCAACGCCGCCAGACCAGCCAGGCCATAGCCCGCACACCATACGGCCACACGCGGCCAGCCGAGCGTATAGCCGGCATGCCAAACCAACAGCGATGCCGAGAGCAGCAGCGTGAAGATCGCTTCCGATTCTCCTAGCCGGCCGATTTGCAACACCTGACCCGCCGTGCCGTAAGCCAGTGCCGCGGCCAGCGCCCCCAAGCGAGTCAGAAAGATCCGGGCGTAGGCATAAATCAGCGCAGCCACGAGCGTCGTCGCCAGCGCGCTCGGCAGCCGAATGGAAAACAAATCGACTTCCCCGCGCACGACGCCAACCGCGGCCATCGCCCAACTGCCCAGCGGCGGCCGCTCGGCAAACACGTGGCCTTGTTGGCGCGGCACGATCCAATCGCCGTTGTCGATCATTTCGCGGGCCACGGTTGCCCAGCGCGACTCTTCGCCGCACACCGGCAGCGCGGTCAAGCGAGCGCAGTAGATCACGCCGACCACGGCCACCACGGCCCAGAATTGCCATTCGCGCCAGCAGGCCGGAATGCGGCGCTCGGAGCAGAGCGTATTGCCTGCATCGGCCGCCACCGCCTCGCTCGGCCGCCGCAAGTTGCCTGGCCTGATCGTCGCTAGCGCTCGCTCGTCCATGAGTCGGTTCGCGGGTCGCCGATTGCGCGCGGGCCAATCGGCATGTGCTCGTTTTCGCGCCTTCTCTGGCGCAGCCGCGCACAAGATGGCACAAGCGGTCGGATCGGGCAAGAGAGTTTTTCCCCGGCCGCCGGCGTGGCTGTGCAGCCGAAGTCTCGCGCGGACCCGCGCACTCGGCGAAGCAGCCGCTCGCAGGTTGATTTCTGGTCGGTGAGCGGGTGCGGGGGAGTGCCGGCGTGATGGCGAATCGGTTGCTATCAGCGCGCGTTTCTGGGCTGATTCCCCACACCACCTACTTTGTTAGGATGCGATCGGTTCCCCCGGCCTGATCGAAAGCTGCCCTTGTAGAGGGTCCGGGGTTCTTGTATTCCTACGCCACCTCTGGCGAAAGGGCTGCGCGCACCCACATCTTCGGTCGCTTCGACCGTGCGCTCGCAACTCCTCGCCCGAGCCCGAGATGTCACTTCGCCGAGTCGAGTTTCACATCCTGGTACCGAGTTGTTCATGGCCGGCGTCCGCGTCGACGTAGTTCGCGCTTTCGTGCTCTGGCTCCTTGCGCTTGGTTTGGCGCTTGCGATCGCCGTGCGCGCGGAGGCCCAGGGGATTCTCGGGCCGCCGCCGGTCAACCGGATGCCCTCGACCGGTCCCGCGCTGACCACCGGCCCGCGCGAAGGGAGCACTCCGCAGAGCGCCGGCGGATCGACCAGCGGTACTTCGGCCGGCCCGGTTGGTTCTTACGCCCCGA
>DATJTR010000283.1:0-4304 GCA_035503215.1 Pirellulales bacterium | reverse complement strand
CCGCGCACCGGATCGCAGATCGCACAAGGCAGGCCGGTGCTGACCGTCTTCGCCAGCGGCGCGAACGTTGCCGAAACCCGCCGCAAACTCGACGAGCATGCCCAGTGCATCGAGCAATTGCTGTACGGTTAGCCGCGGCGGAACTCCCGCCAATTGGTCGGCCGCGATCACCCTTCGGTGGTCGCGCGGTGCGACTCGTCGTCGGCCTCGCCTCGTTCTCGATTCGACGCTGGGGAACCGTTGCCGGTCGCGCGATTCTCGCCAGCTTGCGCGGGAGGATCACCCGCCGCGTCGTCGTCGCCGGCGGAAGCGGAGTCGCCGGCATGCGAGATTTTTCCGGCTAGCTTCGGCTCGAACGCGTCGTCGCCCGCCAGATGGGCGATCTCCTTGAGAAAGCGCTTCGTCAAATCCGCTAGCACTTCTCGATCGCTGTCGCGATTCAAGTATTCGCCCAGATCGATCGGTTTCCCAATGGTCACTCGGGCGTTGGCCCGCATCAGCAGTGGCCCCAGCGCCGTGCCGTTGTACGGCGCTCCCGAAGTGTAGCAAGGGATGACGGGCACGCCGGCCTTGATCGCGATGAGCGCCGCGCCCGAGCGGCCGGGGAGCAGCAGGTCGCCGCTGGTGTTGATCTTCCCCTCGGGAAACAAGCCAACGAGCTTCCCTTCTTTGGCCAGCCGGATTGCTTGCTTGGTGGCCGCAGTGTCGATCCCACGCCGATTTACGGGAATGCTTCCTAACGCGTCGAAGCAGGCGGCCATGATGCGATACGCGAAATACTCGCGGGCGACCATCCAATGCACCACGCGATCGGTCGCCATTTGAATCAGCAAAGGGTCGATGCCGCTGCGATGATTGCAGACGATGACGGCACCTTGCTGCGGTTCCACCGGCAACGGGCCGCTCACCTTGGTCCGCCAGAGCAGGGTGTTGAAACCCACGTTGATCGTGTACCAAAAGGTCTGCGCCAGCGTGTAATGGGCACGGCGCTTCATGCGCCACATCCATGCGAGCAACGTCGCCGCCAGGCACAGCAAGATCGCGATCACGGCGATGAGGAATCGTGCGACCATGATTCCCTTCTATCCGATGCCGGAGCCCCGGCACAAGCGCAGCGGGCGGAATTTCGCGTATAACTGAGGGAGTTCTTGGCAGAGAAAACCGGCGAATTCGGGAAGGAGAGGACGATGCTGCGAATCGGAGTCGTGAGCGACACGCATGGTCAGGTCGATTTCACGCGCGCGGCCGTGGCCATGCTCGAAAGCTGCGGCGTGAAGCAAGTCATTCACTGCGGCGACATTGATTCGGTCGAGGTGGTTTCGCAGTTCGCGGCGTGGCCCACCCATTTCGTCTTTGGCAACTGCGACGACAACCGTGAGGAGCTTCGCCAGGCGATGGTCGCCGGCAACCATATCTGTCATGGCCGGCAGGGCGAACTTCGCTTGGAAGGTCGCCGGATCGCTTTCTTGCACGGCGACGATACGCGGCTGCTGGGCGACCTGGTCAGCGGCGGCGAGTACGATCTGGTGTGCCACGGTCATACCCACGTGGCCCGGCACGTCGTGCACGGCCAGACTCACGTCCTCAATCCAGGGGCGCTTTACCGGGCGGCCTTTCATTCCCTGGCGCTGCTCGATCTGCCGGCCCTGGAAGTCACGCTCATCAAGCTCTGACTTCACGCCGATCCGCTCAGCGGAGCCCGAGGAGCGACGCGTGCCCGCTGCGCTTGTTCCGTCAACCGGCCAACTTGGTGATCCGGTTGGTCGGGATGATGATTTCCTGCGGCACCGGTTTCCAGCGGTACTGCATCAGATATGCGTCCTCGGTCGTATCGTCGTAGAAATCGCGCAGCACGCTCACCGCGCGAAAACCGAGATTGCGGAAGAAAAGCTGCGCGGCGAGGTTCGTCTCGCGCACCTCCAGTACGACTCGCGTCCGTCGTTGGGGCGACAGCTTGCCCATCAGCTTTTCCATCATCTGAGTGCCGACGCCGTGCCGCCGCGCGTCGCCGGAGACGGCGAAATTGAGCAGGTGCAGCCGCGTCTTGTGCAATTCGTAAATCATGAAGGCCACGACGCGCTCGTCCTGCTCGGCCACCATGCCGATGCAGTTGCGCTGCCGCAGGCAGCGAATGAAATCCTCTTCGCTCCAGGGAAATTCGAAACCTTCGGTTTCGATCTCCAGCACCTCGGCCATATCGCGACGAATCATCCAGCGAATTTGAATCCGCGGACGTTGTCTTGGCTCGGCAGTCATCCTGACCTCCATGCTTCGGCCGACGCCCGGCTGATGAGCTGGGCACGCGCTCCTGACCGCGTTTTCACCCCGGCAATGCTCGGCGTCGCTGCCGGAGTGTTTTTAGCAAGTTCCCAAAAGTTTTCCAGCCGCGCTGCGGTGCGAATTCGCCTCGCGCAACCGTGCTAGCAACTTGCCCCGGCAAAACCGACTCGCCGCCTGACGAACAGATGGGAAGCGCCGAATTGCCTGCCGCTGATGCCTGTTTCGCACAGCCAGCGGCTCGATTCTCAAGGCGGGGGGCACGGTAACAAATGCCCCGTCGCCTGCCAAGACGAACAATCCCGTCCGGGCGACGTGCGCGTCGGCAACTCCGCCGGGAAGCTCAATGCCTTGTCCTCGTCCGGCTTCAGACGCTTCGCTAGCATCAGCAAGCCGCGGCGCGGTTGACCGGCATTATTGACCGCCGCGGAGCGGGTTGCCCTGCGACACCGTTGATCCTGCCGAAATCGGCGCCGACCACTCGACCGCCGACGAAACCATGTTTTTGTCGGCCAGCGGAGGCGCCGAGGCGGCGGTGGACGGCAGCAAATTCCCTTTCGATCCGCGCAGCGGATTCGACGCGGAACGACTCATCGACGCGGAAACCATCGCGTCTGGCGAGGACGATTTTGCCGCCCCACGGCTTCCCGCACCCGCCTTGACGGCTGCCGCTTCGGACGCGGCCTCCGGTTGCAGCCGCGAGCTGCGCCGCCAGTGCATCTTCGTGTCGGCAGCGGCATTGAACGAGGCGCGCCGGGCTGCGCCGCGTCGGCTCTGCGGCGTGCCTTCGTCGGTGTCGGCATCGGCGTCGGGCGAAGCCTCGTCGTTCTCAGGCGATTCTTCCATCGCGTCGCCCGGTTTCTTCGACGAATCTTCTGCTGGCTCGTCGTCCGGCGTGGCGTCGTCCTTCTTCGCCGGCGGTTCGTCCGGAAACAGTGCGTCCAAATCGTCCGAAGGCGCTGCCTTGTCGCCCCCGGTCCCAGGTGGCACCGCCGGTTCCGCACCCGGCGGTGGCGTCGGTGCCATCTCCGGTTCGTCGGGATTCGGTCCTGGGCCCGGCGTCAGGTCGGGAAGCGGCGTGGTGTCCGGCTCGGGCAGTTCTCCTCGCGAGTCCGCGGGAGGCTCGTTGACGGCCTTGCCCGGCCGGGGTGCCGGCACTGCTTCCGGTTCTTGCGCGACCGTGGGCATTGTCGGCCATTTGCGCCACCGGGTTCGCGTGTACCCATAGGTTCGTTTGTAGGGAGCACAGTTTCCCTCGGGCGTATACGGGGCGTACCACACCGCTTCTGCCGACGGATTGCCAGCCTGCGCGTCACGCGAGCTCGCGGCACAGCAAGCCGCCACCATTGCCACGAGCAACATTCGTCGGCCACGCGCGATGCGCTCTTTGCCAGCCGGGGAGTCATGAACGGAGATGTTTTCGGGGGACGTTTGATGTCGTGTCATCAGGATCATCCTTGAGCACTGATTCCGCGGTCGTCGATTCAGCCTAAACAAGCTTCAGACAAAAGCCGCAGCGATTACTAGCGGAAGCGAGAAGCACTTCGTGAAGCAAGTGCCGTCCGATAGCCGCGAAGTTGCTGCTGCCTTACCTGGGTGTTCGACGAACCTCAAATGGTGATTCCCCCCCGTGAGTTTCAGACTGGTTTGCCGGATGCGGTTGCTTCAAGCGGGGCATTGCCGGTTAGAAGGCACCGCCCGAGCCCAAGCCTTTGGGAAAGCGGTTGATCGTTTGGACTGCCTGGGCGCCCAGCAGAGTCGTGCCGAAGAGTCGTTCGATCGGCGCGCTGATCGTATCGAGCCACGTGTCGAGCGCGATGATCTTGTTCTCGGCGATGAACAACCGGTCGCCCGGCATCAATTGATAGTTCGTGGCCGTGGCTGCTCCTTTGGTGATCTCGGTCCAATTCACCGGCAAGATCTGGTCGCAGCAGGCGTCGCCCGGCGTCGGCCGCGCGATCCACAGGTTCTTGCTCGACAATTTGCTCAGCCCGTTGACTTGGGCCAGGGCGTCGAGCACCGTTTCG
>DATJTR010000282.1:0-5184 GCA_035503215.1 Pirellulales bacterium | reverse complement strand
CGTCGGTTTTGAGCTGCTTGCCCGACTTGAGGTGCAGAATCACGCCGTCGTCGCGGGGTTCGATCCGCTCGTAATGTTCGTTGTGCCGCAGCAGCACCCCCTGGTCGCGGAGATGGTAGCTGAGGGCGTCGATGATTTCGTCGTCGAGAAACTCCAGCAGCTTGTCGCGGGTGTTGATCAGGTTCACCTTTACGCCCAAGTTGCGCAGCATCGAAGTATATTCGCAGCCAATGACGCCCGCCCCGCAGACCGTGATCGACTGGGGAGTGCTGTTGAGATCGAGAATCGAGTCGCTGTCGAAAATGCGGGGATGGTCGAAATCGATGTCGGGCGGATGCCAGGGGCGCGTGCCGACGGCCAGCACGATTTTGTCGCCGCTGAGCAGCGTTTTGCCGCCATTCGGTTCGTCGGCCTCGATCGTGTGGGCGTCGAGAAATCGGCCGCGGCCGCAGATGATCGGCACGTGGTTCCGTTCGTAGAACGTGCGGCGCATGTCGACCTGGCGGTCGATCACGCTGCGGGCCGAGCGGCGCAGGTTCTGGAACGGGATGTTCAACGACACTCCCGCCTCGTGGAACAGCGGGTTGTGGTTGGCCTCGGTCATCTGAAAGATGGCGAACCGCAGGGCCTTGCTGGGAATCGTGCCGCGATGGGTGCAAAAGCCGCCGATGTTCGACGAGCTTTCGATCACCGCCACGCTCTTGCCGCTTTTGGCGGCTTGCATGGCGGCCCCCTCGCCGCCGGGCCCGGAGCCGAGAATCACCACGTCGTAGTGAGCAACGTTCATAAACATCCTGCGCTGTGGGGCGCCGCGGAGAAAAACCGACCGATCCCGAATCACGATCGACGACGCCGGCCGACCGCTCAACCCCAGGAGCTTATCGCCTGCGAGGGACGGCGCAAAGCCGATCTCACGAGAGCCGCGGCTTCCCGAGCGCACCGGCGCCGCCGCGGCAGCGCCAAGCGTTTAAAGCCGATAAACCGCCGCGAGCGCGGCGCCAACGGTGTTTACAGCGCCGGCTGCTGCTGTGTGATGCAGTGATACGCGCCCAAGCCCCAGGCTAGATCGACCGCCCGCAAGGGATGAATCTGGCGGCCGGGGAAGAGCGCGCCGAGCGTGTCGCAGGCCGTCAGGTCGGCTACGTCGTCGAACACCGGCACCAGCACCACGCCGTTGGCAATGTAAAAATTCATGTAGCTCGCCGGCAGACGTTGGCCGTCGTGAAAGAGCGGACGGGGGAGATTGATCGGCACAACGTCCAGCGAGCGGCCAAAAGCATCCTTGGCCAACTTGAGCCGCTCGAAATTCTCCGCCAGCGGTTCGTAATTCTCGTCTTCCGTGTCGGGCTCGACGGCGCACACCACCGTGCGCTCGCCGACGAAGCGGGCCAGCTCGTCGATATGGCCATCGGTGTCGTCGCCGGCAATGCCGCCGCCGAGCCAGATGACTTGCCGGGCGGCACAGTAATCGGCCAAATACTGCTCGACTTCGACGCGGCCGAGCTGTGGATTGCGGTTCGGATTCAGCAGGCACTGCTCGGTGGTGAGAATCGTGCCGGCGCCGTTGCCGTCGACCGCGCCCCCTTCGAGGATGATGCCGGGCGCGAATCGCCGCCGGCCGGTCAGCTCGGCCACGAGGCGGGGGATTTGGTTATCGAGATCGAACGGTGGATACTTGCCGCCCCAGGCGTTGTATTCCCAATCGACGAGTGCCGGCTGCAGGCCGGGCGGGCCAGCGAGAAACATCGCGCCATGATCGCGGGCCCAGACGTCGTTGGTCGGAATGTCGTGCAGCGTGACGTTGGCCAGATGGCCGACGAGCGACTCGGCCTCGCGGCGCACCGCCTCGCCGCCGGCCAGAATGTGCACCGGCTCGAACCCGGACAGCGTCCGCACCAGTTCTTGCCACACGGCCGGGATCGGCTCGAACTTGCCGGGCCAGGTAGCCGGATTGTGAGGCCAGGCCAGCCAGGTGGCGGCGTGCGGCTCCCACTCGGCCGGAAACCGATAGCCCAAGGCCGCCGGCGAATCGGCATGCGGAACCAGCGGCGGCAGTGGCAACGAAGGGACGTGTTTACCGGCCGACTTCGACATACTGAAGCGCTCAGTCGATGAAGCGCCGGACGAGATCGCCGTAGGCATCGATCCGCCGGTCGCGAAGGAAAGGCCAATGAGTCCGCACGACGTCGATCTGGCTGAAATTGCATTCGACCAGCAGCGTTTCTTCGGCATCGTGGCTGGCGCGGGCCAGCAGATTGCCGTTCGGATCGGAGAGGAACGACGCTCCCCAGAACTCGATGCCCTGCTCCACGCCGATCCGGTTCGCTGCGCCGACGAAGACGCCGTTGGCGATGGCGTGGCTGCGCATCATCGTTTCCCAGGCGGAGTGCTGGCTGGCGCCGAACTCCGCTTTTTCGCTCTCGTGCCAGCCGATCGCCGTGGGATAGAAAATGATCTGGGCGCCGGTGAGAGCGGTCAGGCGGGCCGCTTCGGGATACCACTGATCCCAACAGACGCAGGTGCCGATGCGGCCAAACCGCGTGTCGAAACTGCGAAAACCAAGATCGCCCGGCGTGAAATAGAACTTCTCGTAATAGAGCGGATCGTCGGGGATGTGCATCTTGCGATACATGCCCGCCGTGCTGCCGTCGGCATCGAAGATGACCGCCGTGTTGTGATAGAGCCCGGGAGCGCGGCGCTCGAAGAGGGAGCCGACGACGACCACGCCATGCTGGGCCGCGGCTTTGGCGAGGGCAATGCTGGTGGGACCGGGAATTGGCTCGGCCTCGTCGAACCGGGAATGATCTTCTGATTGGCAAAAATATTGCCCGGCGAACAGCTCTTGCAGGCAGACGACGTTCGCCCCGGCCGCGGCCGCTTCGGCAATGCGCGAGAGGGCTTTGTCGACGTTGCGGCTCTTGGCCGTGTGCCCGCTCATCTGCACGAGCGCGATGACGACTTTCGACGGAACGGCGGAGCGGGGAGGATTCGGTTCAGTCATCGCGGTCTTTCCGGCGGTTTGCCCTCGGTTATGGCGATGGTAACCTATGAGCTCTGTGGCCGACAACCGGCCTCGCGACCGGGGGCGCAAGCGTGGCACGACGCAATGTTAAAGGTTTGTTCATCACCGGCACCGACACCGGCGTCGGCAAGACGTACGTGGCCGCACTCGTCGCCCGGCAGCTTGTCGAGTTGGGCTGTCGCGTCGGCGTTTACAAGCCGGCGGCCAGCGGTTGCCGCCACGAGGCCGGAGAGCTCGTGTCCGACGACGCAATGGCCTTGTGGCAAGCCGCGGGCCGATCGGGCGAGCTGGCGGCCGTCTGCCCGCAACGGTTCGCTGCGCCGCTGGCACCCCATTTGGCCGCCGAGGCGGAAGGTCGCACGATCGACGAACGGCTGCTGCGCTCGGGGCTCGACTATTGGCGCGAACGCTCGGACGTGGTGATCGTCGAAGGCGCGGGGGGCCTGTTGTCGCCGCTGTCGCCCGCCGAGTATGTGGCCGACGTGGCCCACGATTTTGGATTTCCCCTGGTCGTGGTGGCGCGGAACCGCCTGGGGGTGATCAATCAAACGCTGCAAACCCTGGCCGTGGCGGCGACGTTTCGCAGCGGGTTGCCGGTGGCCGCGGTCGTGCTCTGCGACACCGAGCCGGCCACGGCCGACGATCCCAGCCTGCCGACCAATCGCAGCGAGCTGGCCCAGCGAATTGCCGGGCCGATGTTCACCACGCTTGGCTTTGGCCAAATGAATTTCCAACCGGCGATCGATTGGCTCGATCGCAGCAAGCTGGCGCGAGATCGATGAACCACGCGGGAACGGCGCGGGCCGGGAGAGGGGGACAGTCCCCAGCGGCGATGAGGCAGCGCCTCAGAGTGCCCGGCGATAACGCTTGATCGGACGGCCACCGCGGCCGAACATCGGTTGCGGGGGCTCTTTGGCCGGAGTGGCGGCGGCCGAGTCCTCGCTGGCCGGAGCGTCGGCGGCACCATCGGGGGCGCCGACCGGCTTTTCGCGGGCTTCGAAGCCGGGCAGCTCGTAACGGCTGAGCAACCGGTCGATCCGCATCTCGATTCGCGTCAGCTCGCTCCCTTCTTCGGGAGTGACGAACGTGTAGGCCACGCCTTCGCGCCCCATGCGGCCGGTGCGGCCGACGCGGTGTACGTAGTCGTCGCAGAACTGCGGGATGTCGTAATTCACGATGTGCGAAATGCCGCTCACGTCGATGCCGCGGCCGACGACGTCGGTGGCCACCAGGACTTTGACTTTGCCTTCGCGGAACGCGCTCATCACCCGATCGCGAACATTCTGGGCCAGGTCGCCATGGATGCAGGCCACATCCTTGAACCGCTTGGCCAGGCGGAGGTGGACCTTGTCGGTGCCCCGCTTCGTGCGGCAAAAGACGATCGCCTGCTGGGGCTCTTCTTTTTTCAGCAGCCGCTCCAACAGTTCGAACTTCCGCTGGGCGTCAACCGTGCAGTAGAACTGGTCGATCGTGTCAACCGAAATGTCGGTCGGCGAAAAATTCAGCGTCTCGGGATCGCGCATGTAGCTGCGGGCGAGCCGTTCGACCGGTGGCGGCACCGTGGCGCTCAAGAGCAGCGTCTGCCGGTTGCGGGGACAGCGGCGTAAAATCTTTTCGATGTCGGGGCGAAAGCCGATGTCGAGCATCCGGTCGGCCTCGTCCAGAACGACGATCGCCAGGTTTTCGAGTTTGAGCGTGCCGCGGCCCAAGTGGTCGAGCACCCGGCCGGGGGTGCCGACGACGATCTCGGCTCCCCGCTCGAGTTTTTCGATTTGCGAGCGGATCGGCTTGCCGCCGTAGAGGGCCACGCAGTGGAAGCGGCGGCCGTGGCCGAGCTTGAGAATCTCCTCGCGCACCTGCACGGCCAGCTCGCGGGTGGGAACGAGAATCAGGGCCTGCGGATCCCCCTTTTTCTTCTTGTCGTCCAGCCGCTCCAGCGTGGGAATGCCGAACGCGGCCGTCTTGCCGGTGCCGGTGCGGGCCTGGCCCAATACGTCGATGCCTGCCAGGGCGCGGGGAATCAGACCGGCTTGAATCGGGGTGGGCCGCAGGTACTCGACCTTGGCCAGCGCAGCCAGCATGACCTCGGAAAGGCCCAGGTCAGAGAATTTGGCGTCCGACGGGGCGGCGGGCTCGGTGGCTTTGGGGCGCGAATCGGACAC
>DATJTR010000281.1:0-21536 GCA_035503215.1 Pirellulales bacterium | reverse complement strand
TGACGGCAAACAATCCGGCGATGATTAAACCGCCGGTGGCGCTGGCCCAGCGGCTCCCACCAGGATCGAATCGGGCCATGGCCAATGGACCGCAGATGATGGCCAGATAGGCCAACCGCCAGACGGCCCGCGGCGCCACGGCAAATCCGGGAAGCTCGCCGACTTCGTAGCGGATCGAATGTCGCACCACTTCCGTCGTTAGCCATTTCGACGGATCGACGGCCAGGGGGAGATAAAGCCCAAACCAGGCCAAGCCCACCATTGCCAGGAACCCGAGGGCGATTTTTTGCGGCCGGCGCGACTCGGCGATCGCCAGGCTGAGCGGAATCCAGCAGGGCCAGAACGCGATCGCGAAGAACAAGAACACGACCGACGATCGCTCGACCAGCGCCGCGTCGGCTGCATTCAGCCCGCGCCACACGAAGCCCTCGGTAATCTGCTGGACGCCAAACGCGATCGGTACCAGGGCCAGCGGCACGAATCCGATGTTTTTGCGAACGGCTGATTGCGTGCAATAGATTCCCGCGGGCAACAGTGCGGCGCCGACGGTGAAACTGGCCTGGGGCGAGAAGCACATAGCATCCTCGACGTGATGAACAAATCCGCGGCTGGGGCTAGTGGCGATCATGTCGAGGCGGCCGCCTGCAGTCGACAGACACGTTGGCGATGTTCGGCGACGGACTAGGGCTTGCGCAAACAGCGAGGCCGGATGACGTCACTGGCCAGGCCCACCAACTGCATGCCGCGAATGACCATGTACATCGGATCGACTTCCCACCAACGATGCCAATTCGAGGCACTGGCCGGGTCGATATGGTGATTGTTATGCCAGCCTTCGCCGCTGGTCAATAAGGCGACTAGCCAGCTGTTGCGGCTATTCTCGCCCGTTTCGTAATTGCGATAGCCAAATACGTGGGCCCACGAGTTAACCGACCAGCTAATGTGCCAAACGCACACCGTGCGTAGCAGCACTCCCCAGGCGACGAGACTCAGGCCCCATTGCAGCCGGGCCAGCCAATCACCCCCCCCGGCCCAGGCGGCCACGAAGCCGGCGGCAAAATAAAGCGCCGCATGGGAGAGGTAAATCCAAATCGGCAAAAGCGTTCGTTGTAGACGCATGTAGAAGGGATCACGCAGCACGTCGCGGGCAAACCGCTCGTAAGCCGACGTAGTGCGGATGTTACTGTTCTCCAGCAACAGCCAACCCACGTGGCTCCAAAAAAAACCGGCGCGAGGGGTGTGTGGATCGGGTTGGTCGTCCGAATCGTTGTGATGCAAGCGGTGTGTCGCCACCCAACTACCCGGCGCATCTTCCAAGCAGCAAACGGCAATGATGACGAGCACTCGTTCCCACCAACCGGGACATTTAAAGCTACGGTGCGTCAACAAGCGATGATACGCGATGTTGATTCCCAGGCCGCCGTACACATAAATGCCGACCACCCACAGGATGACCCCGGTCCAGCTGAATAGCCAAGGCACCAACACGCTCATCGCGGCCAGATGCACCACGGCCAACGGGATTGCGTAGCGCCAAACGATTTGGTTCCTGACGCTGTCAGGGCGAGCGATCTGCGGAACACGTGCGCCCTTTCGATCCGACGGCGGGGGCGACAGAAGCATCATCTAGGATCTCTCGCAAAGATTTTGCCCATGTCTGAGCAGATTCGCCGCCGTGCCGGTTGCTTCCTTACTTTGATGCTCGTGCCGCTTGGTCCCGTTTTCGTCGAAACGGCGCCAATGGGCTACATGTCCGCATTCTTGGCTCTACCGATTTTCTGTCAAGTCATAGAAACCGCTAGAGAGAGCGATCGCGTCGTTCTGTGCGATGAAGCGATCGAGAAGCAAGAGAACAGAAAAGACGCATGCCGTGTGCTGGGTGAACAGGCGGGAAGACCCTCCCCACGGGTTTTTCTGTTCGTTTGCCGCCAACAACAACGTGCGACCGTTCCAACTGATGATGATCTAGGGCCGCACGGTTCCTTGGGCATGGTGCTCACCTACCATCACTTGGATCGAAAGCAGTTCCTGCACGCGCTCGATTGGCTGCCGTTCGCAAAACTTCAAGGGAAGGAGCCGGATTCTGCAAAATCCAAGCAAAGTGAGCGCATCGCGTGAGGAGTGGATTTCCCCAAGTCTTTTCAGAAAGGAGAGTTCCAGATGGCGAAGCGTAGCGCAAAAAAAAGGCCCCCGGTAAGGCGTTGTCCCAGGGGGGCAGAGGACAACAACCTTATCCGGGAGCGATTGGACGCTTGCCACGAACCGATGCACGATTCGCGGCGGTCTCAATTGTTTCGAAGCGTGCAGTCGACGTCCTTGTCAACCGCGGACCGCTCCGTGGTCCGCAGGATCGAGCAGCCATCTTGGCCACCTGATCCCGATGCAGACCCAGCCACGTGGACTGTGAACTTGTCTCGTCGATTCGCCGCCGAGGAGGGGGGCTAACGCGTCGGCCATCCCTTTGCTCGAGCAGCCGCGGCGGCGAATCAGGTGATTGATGGGCGGGAGAATACGGAAATCGTTTTGGAGGGTCAAGGCCGCTTTTCGTGCGGTTTTCAGGCCCCGATTTCAGCCCCTTCTGGCGGTTGCCGCGAAGCTCCAGGTTGTGACCTAGACTTGACTTGGGACGATTCGAGCCAGGTCGCTGCGCACTCGAAAAGGGATGCTGTCGTGAATCGATTTTTCCAAGCCATCCTGGCGGATTTTGCCCGCCCGGCGGGAACCGCGATTTTCGCGCTCTCGCTCTTGGCCATCGCGCCCCACGCGGCCCAAGCCGATGGCCGAACCGGTCAGTGGATGGTCGAAGCGAACGTGCGCGGCCGGCACGTTGAAGGATTGCCGCTGCGTGTGACCAAGAGCGAAGTCGACCTGCTCGCGCGCGACGGCTACCTGTGGGAATTCCGGCGTGATGAAGCGACCGACGTGCGGCGAACCACACAGTCGTTTCATAGCTATTCGTTTCCGGAATTGCGGGCCGCACTGGAACGCGAATTTGCAGGCCGGCTCGAGCTGACGACGACGGCGCACTACATGGTGGCCCATCCCCGCGGCGCCTCGAAGTGGCCCGAGCGATTCGAGGAACTCTACCGGGCGTTCATACACTACTTCACCGTGCGGGGATTGAAGCTCAGCCAGCCCGAGTTTCCGCTGGTGGCGCTGGTCTGGCCGAGCCAGGTGGATTTCCTGCGTTATGCGCAAAGCCAAGGGCAGGGGGTTGGGCCGGGGGTGCTGGGCTTTTATTCGCCGGTCACCAATCGCATCATGCTCTACGATTCGAGCGGCAACGGATCGGACGCGGCCTGGCAGCAAGATGCCGCGACGATCATTCACGAGGCGACCCACCAGACGGCCTTCAACACCGGCGTTCACAATCGCTTCTCGCCGCCGCCACGCTGGCTGGCCGAAGGCTTGGGAATGCTGTTCGAAGCCCGCGGCACGTACGACTCGCTGCATTGGTCGAACCAGCAAGACCGCGTGAACCGGGGCCGGCTGACTCAGTTCCGGCAATACGCGACCGGCGGTCGGCGCCCGGGGGCCTATTTGGAAATCGTCGAGTCAGACCGGCTGTTCGAGACGAACCCGGGGGCGGCGTATGCCGAAGCATGGGCGCTGACGTTCTTCCTTTCGGAAACGCGGCCCCGGCAGTACAACGCCTTTTTGGCGCTCACGGCAGCGCGCAAGGATTTCGAGCCTTACACGGCCGCCCAGCGCCGGGCCGACTTCACCACCACCTTCGGCATCGAGCCGCGGATGCTCGAATCCGAGTACCTGCGATTCATCGACGGCATCAAGTAAGCCGAGTTCTCGAACGCGGTGACGCGCTTGGGGCTATTTCTCGCTCGGAACCAGCCGCTCGATCGCTTCTTCGAGCGCATATTGCGAACGCGGGCCGACGAAGGAAGCGGTCGGTTCGTAGCCTCCCTCGGCGTAGGCGGCCTCGCTGCACAGATAGCCGCAGCCGCCGTCGCCATAGCCGGCCACGGCCACGAATCGCCCGCCGCCGAGCTTTTGGGCCAGGAGCTGATACATGACGAACGGCTCGCCCGGCAGGTGAACGATCGTCACGGGGCCGATCGACAGTGAACTGAGCTCGATCGGAGTCTGCTGGCGATCGATCCAGGCCACCAGCATCGCCCCTTTGTTGATCCGATGCGATGGAGATGACTTCGCGTCGTCCAAGACGGCACGGGCCGCGGCGAGCGTGTAGGGCTCGTCGAGGCGTGGTGGCATGGCAAGCGGAGTGGTCCGCCACTCGATCGGCCCCATGGCGATCGGTTTGCTGGCGGCAATCGCGGCCCGCATTCCGGCGGCCAGGCGATCGGTCAGCTCGCCGCGCGCTTGGGGTGAGCCATCGTTGTATTTTCCTGCCGTGATGTCTCCCGAGCAGCCCGTGAAATAAATCTGCGGCACCTTTTCCTCTTGTTCCACGCGCTCGCGCGCCAGCCCGACCGTGTCGCTGGTGATGCGACCGTCGCTGTAATAGCTCTGCGGGTGGGAGGCGTAATAGTGCAGCCGTGCGAGTGGGCGGCCCCCGGCCAGGAACGAGATCGTGCGCAAATTTCGATCGACGAGCCCTTCGGGGGCCGCCTGGAGGGCGGGCTCCTTGGTCGCACTCCAACGGATCATGATCTTGCCGTCGGCACCCATCACGCGGCGGTTGGAGGCAAAGTGCTCGACTTCCGCGGTGCCGACTGCCAGGCTGTCGAACGGTTCGAGCCGCGCGACGGCCTGGCGCACGGCGGCCGCGGTGTCGGCGACCGCCTGGCGAAAATGAGCCATGTCGCAGCACGGCAGCGGTTGGGGACTGGCGTCCAATAGTTTCTGGGCGGGCTCGTCGATCATCGGCGCCGTGTGCTGATGCAAACTTTGCACGGCCACGCGCGCGGCATCGGTCCCAGCGGCGGCGGCCAACTGCTCGCGAAAAAACGTGTGCGAGGCGTTACGGATCTCGCAGTAGTCGACCGCACACAGCACATAGCGTCGGCCATCGGCTTCGAGCACGATGCCCTTGGCCCACAGTGGGTCGTCGATGGCGATGGTCGGCTTGACCCAGCCGCCAACCAGCGGGCTACCGATCGGCGGCGTAACGTCGGCCCGAAAGGCGGCCACGCGCGGCGCCTCAGCAACGGCCGGCAGTGCCGATTGGCCGAGCCAGGCGACGCACGCCACGGTGATCCAACCGCACCAAAGCCCGCTTTGTACGATCAAACCGAGTCGTGGTGACATGAGGATTCTCCGCTGAGGTGAGCTTATTGATGGCTAGGTTGGAAATGGGCTCGTTGCACAACCTCAAGCGCCCTATTTTCAGGGCTTCCGCTGGTCGCCCTTCGGCCCATTTGCGACCACGGACTCAATAGGTCCATGCTCGCTGGACCGAGGCGGGACAAGGCCTGTGTGCAGCCGCGATTCTAGCACGGTTGCCGAGGCCGATCGAACAACTTGGCGCGTTTTACTGCCCGACATACCCCGATTGGCCGACCGACTGGCGTGGGAGCGGTCGTGTGCTACGATAGGGCCCACCGCCTTGCTGGCGGCAATGGTTCAGATGAACGGCACGCTCGGAATCGCTCTGCTATGTCGAAGAAAATCTTGCTGACGGATTATGCCTGGCCCGACCTGGACATCGAACGGGGCGCGCTGGCCGCGGCGGGCTGCGAATTGATCGTGGCGCCGGCCAAGGACCCGGCGTCGCTGGCCAAGGCGGCGGTCGACGTGGCCGCGATCATGACCAATTGGGCCAAGGTGACGGCCGAAGTGATCGAAGCCGCTCCCCGCCTCAAAATCATCTCTCGATTGGGTATCGGTTTGGACAACATCGACGTAGCCTGCGCGACGCGGCGAAAGATCGTGGTGACGAATGTTCCCGACTATTGCCTGATCGAAGTCGCCGAGCACGCGTTGGCATTGCTGTTGGCACTGAGCCGCAAGGTTGCATTTTATCACTGGCAAACCCAGGGGGGCGCCTACGACTTGTCGGCCGGACCGGTGCTGGCGCGGATCGAGGGCCAAACGCTGGGAATCGTCGGCCTGGGAAACATCGGCCGGGTGCTGGCCCGCAAAGCCCAGGGGCTGGGGCTCAAGGTGGTGGCCACCAGCCGATCGGCGCGCGACGTTCCGCCGGGAGTGAAACTGGTCGAGCTGGACGAACTGCTGAAAACGAGCGACTATGTTTCGCTGCACGTGCCGGTCGTTCCCGAAACGCGTCACCTGATCGGCGAGCGCGCACTGGGACTGATGAAGCCGAGCGCGTATTTGATCAATACCGCCCGGGGCGGCCTGATCGACAACGCGGCCCTGGCCCGGGCGCTGGCCGCCGGTCGGCTGGCCGGGGCGGGGTTGGACGTGCAGGATCCGGAGCCACCCGACTTAACGCAGGCGCCGTGGAACGATCCGCGCGTGATTGTCACTCCTCACGCCGCCTTCATGTCGCGCGAGTCGCTGGACAACCTGCGCAGCCGCACCGCACGGCAAGTGGCGATGTATCTGGCGGGCGAACGTCCCGAGAACGTCGTCAATCCGAGCGTGCTCTAGCGGCCGCCATTCCGGCGGCTCGCAGCCTTACTCTTCCGTCTCCTTGAGCCCCAACCGCGAGAGCCAGCGGCGCGACGGCTTGGCTCCATTCTCGGATTGCGGCGCCGATGATTTAAGCCGGTCCACGACGGACTGGTGGTCGGCCAATCGCTCGTCGATCTGGGCGCGGTCGCGCGCGATCGTGGCTCGCTGCACGGAGATGTCGATTTCGGCCTGGCGGAGTTTTTCGCGCCATTCCGCCTGCATTTCGGCCAGGCGTGCCCGCTCCTGGGCAATCAATTCGTCTTGATTGAGCATGTCGGCGATGGCGGTGGCGCCAACGGCAATCGAGCCGATGTTGCCGGCCTGCTCTTGCAAGAGCTGCCGCAGCTCGGTGATCTCGCGGTCTTTTTGCGACACGACTTCGTCGGTGATGGCGATCGTGGCCTCCAGCGACAGGCGGCGCTCGGCAATCTCTGGGTCGTGGCTTTCGCCGTCTTCGTCGTCGGTTTCGGCGGCCAACGTTTCCAGCAAATGACGCTTTTGCGACTCCCAATCGCCCGGCATGGCGGAAGGGGCGGGAGCGGAGGTTGCTCGGGAAGCGAGTTGCTTTTCCAGGAGGATGTTGCGTTCCTTTTGTTCGCGCAGGTCTTGCACCGCCATCTCGAAGCGGCGCTGCAGTTCATACCGCCGCTCGGCGTCGGCCTCGTCCTCGCCCATGCCGCCGGCCGTCTCCAACTGTTGCTGGGCGGCGGCGAGGTGGGCGGCCAGCGCATCGCGATCGTCGCGCAATTGGGCGATCTCTTTGGCCCGGGCGGCGTCTTCTTGGACCCGCGCGGCGGAGAGTGCTTCGACCGCGGCCGCACTATTCTGCGAATTGGGACTTTGCAGGGCGGCGGCAAGCTGATCGCGCAATGCGTCGCGCTCCAGCGTGAGAGCGGCGAGCTGGGCCCGCAACTCGCGGAGTTCGCCTGCCCGAGAGTTGAGCAACTTGCCCAAGCTGGCGACTCGCTGGCGGAGTTCGTGTTCTTCTTGCTGGTCGAGGACCAAATCGTCCGGCCGTTCCCCGCCGCCGGCCGCGGCCGACGACTGCAGTTCGGCTTCGGTCGCCGAGACGAGCGATTCGATTTCCTCGCGGCGGGTGACCAGTTCGGCCAGGCGAGTCGCGTGCTGCACGCGGAACTCGCGGGCGATGCGGCGGCGCTGGTTCTTCGTGTCGGATTCCAGCGCCACGAGCCGATCGCGTTCGAGGGCCAGCCGTTCGCGATCGGCTTCCAACCGCTCGTGAGCCCGGGTGAACTCGGCCTGCGACGCACGAGCGGATTCCTGGGCCAGCTTGAGCTCGAGGTGTTCCTGGGCCAGTTTGGTCTGATCCGCCTCGAACTGGCGACGCTGATGTTCCAAACGCTCGGTCTGGCGGTGCAGTTGCTGCTTGGTTCGTTCCAGCCGCTCGGCCTCGATCTGAGCGGCAGCTTCGGCGGTGGCCAGGCGGTCGAGGTCGACGTCGAGCTGGCGGCGTTGGATTTCGTAGCGCTGGCGATCCCGGGCGGCCTGCGACTCGCGCGCATCGCGTTCGAGTTGTTCGACCTGGAACGCGGCCCGACTGGAAGCCAATTGCTGCTGTTGGCGAACGAGGTCGGCTTTGGCCTGGTTCAGCTCGTCGCGGGCGATGGTCAGGTCGGTCGCCTCTTGTTCCAGCGCGTCGCGCTGGGCCGAAAGCCTCTCGGCCTCGGCCGAGAGCTGCTGCCGGCGGGCCTCGTTCTGGCGACGGAGATCGTCGATCTGGGCGTGCTCGCCTGGAAACGGAAAGACGGCCGCCCCGCCAGTCCGTTGGGCATGGGCCAGCTCGTGTCGAGCCGATTCCAGATCGGCCTCGCGGCGTGCCAGATCGTCCATCAGCGCGGACAGTTGAGCCGCTTCGGTCACCAGCCGATCGGCATCGCCGTGTGCCGGATGCGGCACCGGTAACTGAGCCGTGCCCGCGGAAATTCGCGATTCGAGCGTGGCGATCGAAACCCGTTCGGCCTCCAAGAGCTGACGCAGCTCGTGGAGTTCGTCTGCGAGGGCGCGCTGTTCCTGGCGGCTGGCGGAATCGGTTGAGGGGTGAACGTCATCCACGGCGGAAGTGTGTCCGTCAAAGAAGCTAGTTGAATCCGCTTTCACCGTGATGCGCTCGACCGCCACACGCGACGCGACGTGCCTCGCGCTTGGCTGGGCGCGCGTCGCGTTCGACGGCGCACCGGCGAGGGCCGTATCGCCACGAGTTGGGGCGTAGGCTCCTCATTGTGCATGGGGTTGCGCACGCGCGTGAGTTGCCTAGAGACGTATACGACACACTCGGGACATGGTCAAATCGGTCATGCCGGCAACGTGGGAGGCGCGGATTGCAACGTTTTGTTTTGGCACAGCGCGTGCCCGGGGCGGAAAAACGTGCGCAGTTGGACCCCGAGAGAGGGGCCGCAAAGGCCGCGCCGGCCGGGAGAAACACCCGACACCGCGGATTGCGGACAGCCGTCGCCCGGACCGCCCTGCGGTTACTTGGCTTCGCGAGCTTCGAGACGGTAGATGGCCAATTGCTTGCCGTCGGCATCGACGACTTCTTTGACCGAGAACTTGCCGATCACGGTCACGGGCCGGACGGTGAAATTGGTCGTGGCGTCGTCGAGCATTTCCACCAGCACGCAGTCGTGCAGCGCCGCTCCCTTGCCGAAGCAGCATTCCATGTTGTCGCGGGTGAGCACGAACTGCTTGATGCCGGTATCTTGAAACCCGGGCAGAATGTAGCCGCGAATCTTGATCCACTTGCCGTCGAGATCCTTGACCTTCGTGGTTAGATCGCTGCGCTTGAAGGGCTCGTCCTTTTTCAAATCGAGCTTGATGTCGTCGAACGTGGCGTCGCGGGGGGCCGACGGTTCGGTGCCCGCCGAACGCTGGGCAGCGCCCGCCGCGGCGGCCTGCGGCGCACTCCAACCTTCGAGCGCAAGCAGGATCGCTCCCGCGAGGCAGCAGGCGACGGGACCAGCACGGCGCGTGGCGAGAGAGATCGTCATTCGAGATGATCGGCTTCGAGCTGATAAAAAACCGCGCCGCCGGCATTGACTGCCGTGGCCGGCCGCACGTGGAACACCCCGGCCAGCTTGTGCAGCCGCGTTTTGTAAGTGAGCCTGAGCGGATCGACGAGCGTGACCTGGATGCGGTCGGTGATTTTAGGATTGCCGCCGAAACAGCAATCTCCCTGGTCGCGGACGAGCAAGAAGGTTTTGATCCCGTCCATCTCCCGGCCCGGATAGATGAAGCCCTTGATGAAGATCTTCTTGCCTTCCAAGGCCAAGGCCGATTCGGGAATCGCGTCGGGGCGAGTTCCTTTCACCGGCTGCAATTCGTCGTAGCTGATCCGCTCGTAACCATCGGGCACCTCCGCGATGCGCTGATACAGCAGCCAGGCTGGCCCGGCCACGGCAAAGAGCGCACTCAGGGCCAGACCGGCCTTGGCCACCTGGATGCCGGCCAGTTCATCGGGACGGCTGCGGATCGACCGCAGGGCCACGACGCCCAAGAGGATGCCGGCCAGCGGAAGGGGTATGAACACCCAAGCCAAGGCAGCGGTCAGCGAGGCCACGCCGAGCACCAGGCTGGCAACCGCAACCTTGCTGAGCGCGCGGTATTGCAGGAATGGATCGTCGGCCTGCTGGGAATGTTCGAGATCCACGCTCATGCGACCATCCAAGACTCTACGACAAGTCCCGCCACGAAAAGTTCCGCCAGAAGGGGCCGGTGCGGCAGATCAGGCTCCCTTTTTTCCGCCGCCTAGGATCGCCCAAAACGAAGCCCCAAGCAGGCAAGAGGCCACGGCCAGCCAAGTCAGCGCGCTCGGGGCACCCACCGGCTTGTCCATCGATTGCTCGGGTGCGGCCGACCGAGAGAGCCGGGGACCTCGAGTCTCAATAGCGGACTGGCTTTTTACCGGCGGCCGCGGTGCGCTGGCCGAATCGTCCTTTTCGCCGTCTTTCTTGGCGGCGTCCTTGTCGACCGGCGGCTTGTCGCTCCCCGCCTTCTTGTCGTCGGCCGGCGCGTTCGCCGACTTATCGCGGGCCGTGGCGGCAGGGAAGAGATTCGTGGCTTTCTTCATCGAATCGGGATCGAGCTTGGCCAATTCGGCCAGATAATCCTTCGCCTTGGGAAGCGGGCAAGCTTGCAAGTAGTTGATCACCGGAACGCGTACCCAACTGGTTTCGTCGGTGGCGTTCTTGAAAAGCGTCACCAGGCGGTCCATCACGGCCCAGTCTTGCCAGCGAGCGAGGTCGGCGATGACCAAATCGGCCAATTGCGGCCGATCGAGCATAAAGTGCAACGCCTCCAGCAGGCGGGCCCGGGGCACCGCCGTCTCTTCTTGGCCATGGAACCGCAGGGCCATGATCGCGGCATAGGTTTCGGCGTAGTCGGCGTCCTGTTTTTTCAGAAACAGGTCTTCGACCAGCGGCACGCCGTCGGAACCTTTGAGCGTGAGATAGGCGGCAATCAGCGCATCGAGCCCCGACTTCACCTGCCGATCGTCGGAGCGGATCATCTTTTCGAGCAGCACCGAGTCGTCCGGCTGGCCGCAAACGGCGAGCATCGTCAGATACAAACGGCGGCGGCTGGGAGCAATTTTGGGATCTTGGATCCACGCCAGCAGCTTGTCGTGATGGATGTGCCCTTTCAGCTCCTTCACGCCAGCGTACGGAGTTTTGGCGAACTCGTCGTAAGCATCGCGGGCCAAAAGCTCGTCACTGTCTTCCAGATAGTCCTGGAAGAAGACGAGCCGCTCGGCCCCTTCCTTGGGCAGTTTGAGGGCCTTGGCCAAATAGTCGCGAGCCTTGGGAGAGATGGCAATCGGCGTCGACCAGTTGAGATTCGCGGGATCGACACCGGTGATCAGCATCAAGGTGCCGACCGGACTGTCGCCGAAGTAGATCACTTCGAGTTTCTTGCCGACGGCCAGCGACTTGTCCCCCTTGAGCCGCTCGACAATCTCGAACTGGGCTTTGCCGACGTCGGTCGGATTGTTGGCCGAAACGGGAGGCGCGGGTTTGACGAGCTTGGCAATCACGGCCGCATCGGCGCCCGCGATTTCTTCGCAAAACGTGAGCGAGACCGCCGCGCAGAAGGGGCAAGCCGCTGCGGAGAGTGCCGCCAGACAAAGCCCGCCGAAAGCGATGGGGGCCAACAGGAGTGCCGCCCTTGTTACGCCGATCTGCGCTATCACGCTCCAGACTACTCGCCGCAAGAGAAGCATGTCGAAGCCTCTGAGGGGAATCGAGAACGTACCTAGTAAACGGCGGCGAGGGCTGGATTTAGGGAGCCGCCACGAGGGCTTTGGCCACGTCAGTGCGGTAGGCCACCACGGCCGGCAAAAACCCAACGACGGCGGCCAACACGACCAATCCAGGTATTATAACCAATTCCAGCAGGGTCGCGTGCCAAAAGGCGAGGTTTACCCCCGCTTCTTGGCCAATCCAGGGGGCTAAAACCCCCAATAATCCGTGCCCCAGCAGCCAGCCCAGCATTCCGCCTGCAAGCGCCAGCAGAATCGATTCCAGGAGCACAATGAGCATCACCGATTCGCGACTGGCTCCCAGCGCCCGCATGATGGCGATTTCACGGCGGCGTTCGCTCATCGAATTGTAAATGCTCACCAGGATGCCGACGCCGGCAACGACGACGATCAACACCGTCAACGCCAACAGCAGCCATTCCAGCGGCGCGACGAACAAATCGAGCAGCGTCCGAATCTCGCGGATCGGCAGGACTACCTGAGCCACCGATCCCTTGTTGATCTGCTTGATCAGCGGCATCGCGGACAGTCCGGCTGGAACGCCGGGCGCCGACGCGGTGAGCAGCAAGATGGCCGTCACCTCGCGCTGGTTTTCGGGCAGCGGAGCATGATGATGCTCGCCGTGCTCATGCTCATGGTCGTGTCCGTGCTCGTCTTCATGGGCATGCTCAGCGTGTTCGCCCTCGGCTGCATGGTCTTGGTCGGCAGCGTCGTGCTCTTCGTGCGCGGCGGCGTCCTTGTCCTCTGCAGCGTGCTCGTGATCCATGGCGCTCTCGGGGGCGTGATCTTCCGCATGGTCGGCGCCGGCGTGAGCGTGATCCGCATCGGCCTGCTGGGTTTCCTCAGCGGGCTCGGGCTCCTTGGCATGATTGTCGAGCAGATAGAAACCTTCGATGTTGACGAACACGGCTCGGTCGTTCGGTGTGCCCGTGGGGGCCAGCACGCCGACGACCGTGAATGGGTCGTGCTGATGGCCGCCGGGCGCGCCGTGCGTCGGCTGGAACTTGCTGCCGACCGTGAGGCCGGTCGTGCTGGCAACGGTCGAGCCGACGACGGCCGTAAAGAAGTCGTCGGAGTGAAAAATTTCACCCGCTGCGCAGGTATATCCCTTGCCGCTGGGTGGTTTGAGCTCGAACATCTCGGGAGTCGTGCCGACAACCCGATATTCCTCGTAGTAATCGCCTAGGCAGCAAGGGACGGCCTTTTCGACGTAGCGTTTGAACTTGCCGTCGGTGAATTCCTTGTAGTACGACCAGGGAATGTTCTCGACCGGCGAGCTGAGATAGTAAACCGTGTTGAGGACCAGTTGCAGCTTGCTTCCCTTGGCGCCGACGATCATGTCGTAGCCCAGGCCACCGCCGTGCTGGAACGAATCGGTGACGGCGGCTTGAAGCACGAGCACGGCCACGACCAGGGCCACGCCCAGCCCCATCGACACGCTGGTGAGCGAGGAGGCGAGGGCCCGCTGTTGGATGCTGCGCCAGGCGATTTTCCAAAGGCTCATAAACTAGCCACCGCCTGGTTGAAGCGTTCGAGGTGTTCCACGCGTTCGAATTGTTCGGCGACTTCGGCCGTGTGCGTGACCAACAGCAGGGCGACGTTTTCCTCGCGACAGGCCTGGCGAATCAATTCGACGATTTGCTGCTGATGCCCGCGGTCGACGTTGGCGGTCGGCTCGTCGGCCAACAGCAGCTTGGGCCGGTTGGCCAGAGCCCTGGCGACCGCCACGCGCTGCTGCTCGCCGACCGATAGCATGGCCGGCTTATGGGTGAGACGGCGGCCCAGGCCGACGCGTTCGAGCAGCGTGCGGGCACGGGCCGCGTCGCTGCGGCCGCCGAACGTCATTCCCAGGAGCACGTTTTCCAGCGCCGAAAAGCCCGCCAGGAGATTGAACGTCTGAAAGACGTAGCCGATCGTGCGGGCACGAAATCGGTCGCGGATCGATTCGGGCAGGCGGGCGATGTCGGTCCCGGCGATGCGGACCTCGCCGGAATCGGGACGGCTGATGCCGGCGATGATGTGCAAGAGGGTCGTTTTGCCGGACCCGCTTTGCCCCATCAGCACGACTTGCTCGCCCGGGGCGACGCCGAATGCTGGAATGTCGAGGATTTTCAGGATGGCGCCGTCGGGTTCGACGTACGTTTTTTGAATGTCCTTCAATTGCAGCATGATTTCGTCCCGCCGAGCCGCTACCTGCTTCACGATTCCAAGCGTGGTATCCTAATGCCTACCTCGCCACCGGCTCAACCGCGAAACCTGCGTGGCTGGGCGACGGGGGCCATCGCCGCGCGCAGCCCCGCCCCTCGCCCGCCGAGCGGCACCTGCCTGTACGCAAGCGTGGGCCAATCGGTTCGTCGGTCAAACCATCCGGAACGCCGGCAGACGGAGGGCAAATTCCCGGTTTTGGCTGCTGTCAACTGCCCTCGCGACGATCGGGCGGTATCATTACAGCGACGATCCGGCGGCAGGGCGAAAGCAGCCGGGAACTTTCTCTCTCCGGCAGGCGTCTATTCCAGGGCGGAGTGGGCTGTGCAGCGTGACCAATCCCGACGTGACCGTTTTCAGGGCGATCCTGCCGGCCGGGATTGCGCGGCGGAAGGGGATCGCGCACAGGCCGGGAGCGAGCAGGGCGGCCCGGCTCGGACGCCCGGCCCAGCCGCTGGCCAGGCCTGTTCCCGGGGCGAGGACGAGCGGCTGATCGACGCGGCCCTGGCGGGCCAGACCGAGGCGTTTGGCCAACTGGTCACGCGGTATCAGAACCGCCTCTACAACAGCGTGGTACACGTCATCGGATCGGAAGATGAAGCAGCCGACGTCGTACAGGACGCGTTCGTGCAAGCCTTCGTGAAACTGAAGTCGTTCTCGCGCCAAGCCGCGTTCTATACCTGGCTCTATCGGATCGCGCTCAACCTGGCGATCAGCCGACGTCGACGCCGGCGCCCGATCGAGTCGGTCGAACAGAGCAAAGAGCAGACCGGTGACGAACCGCTCGGCAGGGGCGATGCGCCGGGAGATCGGCTGCAGCGACAAGAACAAGCAGTCACCGTCCGAGCGGCCTTGGCCGCGCTGGCGGAAGAATATCGCACCGTGATCGTGCTGCGCGAAATCGACGGCTGCGACTATGAGACGATCAGCGAGATTCTCGATCTGCCGATCGGCACGGTCCGCAGCCGGCTGCATCGGGCACGGACGCATTTGCGGGAACAATTGAAAGGCGTGCTGACCGACTGACGCCCGAATCATAAAGAGTGCCTGAGGGTGATCGAACAGGGCAAACCTGAACGGCGATCGCCCGCGAGACGATAAGGATTCGGCGACCGATGAGCGGCCGCCGCGATGAACAATGAGTGACACCAGCGACAACGAACTTCTGAGCGCGTATCTCGACGACGAGCTGACGCCCGATGAGCGTCGCCACGTCGAACAGCGACTCGCCGAGAGTGCCGAGCTGCGCCGCGATTATGAGGAGCTGTGCGCGCTGCGGACCCACCTGTCCGCGCTGCCGCGGCATACCCTGGCAAACGATCTGCCTGCCCGCGTGTTACATCTGGCCGCCGCAAATCACGCCCAGCCTGCCACTGACGATGCAGCGGCCGAACGACGTGGGCGTCGCCTGCGGGCGATCGCCTATCCGGTGTTGGCCGTGGCCGCGGCCGTGGCGATGATGCTCACGTCACCCAAGGAAAAAGAGCAGCCCGGGCGGCAAATCGCACAAGCTCCGCCATCGCCGGCCGGTCCGGTGGAAATGTCGGCAGCGCCGGAATCGTCAGCAGCTCCCGCGCAGGTTACGGACGAAATGTTGAAGTTGCGTTCGGAGTCCGGCTATTTGGCCGACAAGGCCGGGGACATCAAAGCGGAGGATCGCGAGGCCGCTCCTGCCGAGGCAGCCGAAGGAAACTCGGCCAACTTTTTCACCTTGCATAATCAACAGGCCGGCAGCGCAGGGCCGACCGGATCGGTCGCGGGGGGGAGTGGGTCGGCCGCGGGGACGAGCGGGCCGAGTGCAGTCGCGGCCGACAGCAGCGATATGGAAATGGAAGCACTCGGGCGAGCGACGAATCGCTCGGCCGGGCGAGGTCGAGCCGCCTCGCCGACCGTGCTGGTCGTTAGTTGCAAACTGACCTCTCGGGCGATTCGACTCCAGGCCTTCGATGCCGTGTTGGCCCGCAACCACGTGGCGATTTCGAATCAGAAGCGACTGGATCAGCCGGACGGAATGGGTGACGACGGCAAAGCCCCGGCGGGTGGCCGCAGTGCAAAACTGTCGGAACCGAAAGCGGAACGAGGCAACGAACCGGCGAAGGGAGCGCGCTCTGCCGCGAAAAAGGATAAAAGCTGGTCCAAGCGGGTGCTGGTGGAGCTCGATTCACAACAATTGACCGCTGTCTTGGCCGATCTTCAAAACCATCCCGATCAATTCGTCGCGGTGGCGTTGCCGGGTCCCTTGGCCGAGAACGAGGAGAGTTCGCTGCCTGCAGTGCGCCAACAGATGGGCGCTGAACCGCAAATGGAGGCCAAGGCAGCTCCGAAGGACGCACTCGATGTGTCTCGGCCGACGCCGCCCGAGCCGGCACTCCCCAAGTCCGCACCGTCTCCGGCGGCTCCACTCGCGGCGGGAAAGCCACGAGACGCCCAAGCGCCGGCCGCCGACGAAAATTCTGAAGACGAGACGGCTGGCGACGAAATGGCTGCCGACGAGGACTCGGCCGGCGCCCCCCGAGACGCGCCGGCCAAAGCCGAAGCAAGCGGCCGGCAACGGCTGCGCGTGCTCTTTCTGCTGTCGAACGCCGACGGGAAGTGATCGCCATGACGGCTGCAGCTCCCTCGATCGCGCGGCAAGCGTGCCTTTCCAATCTTGCCCAGCCGGTTAAACTGTTCGCGGCGGCAAACTGGCGCAACAGGCAACATCGTTAGAAAGTGCAACGCTATGAGCAACGTTACGATTCGAGTTCGCCCCAACGGGCCGCTGTTGATCGAAGGGCCGGTGACGATCGTCGATCAAAATGGCAACTCTTTTCCGCTCAATCCCGACAAGCCGGCGGTCGCATTGTGCCGCTGCGGGCACTCGGCGAAGCGGCCTTTTTGCGACGGCGCGCACAAAACCTGCGGCTTTCAATCGATCGAGCTGGCACCGGTCGCTCCGCAGGGTTGAACGCCGGACGACGGTGCTGGTCGAGTCTGACGCGCGGCCGCCGACAAGTTTTCCCCACTCCTCCGGCGATCGGCGCGAGCGATCGTCGCCAGGGATGAAATCGTGTCGTCATCGGCGGTTGCGCACGCCGTAACTCGGCATGTGGCGCGGCACGGAGGCAAGAACATGCCCTGCAGTCGCGTGCTGTCTTGCTAGAATCCCCTCTCTCTCGCTGCGGCCGGAAGCCGCACGAAACGATTGGCCAGGATTCCAACACGAGACGCACACTGCATGGATATCGCCGTTGTCGAGCAAGCCTCCGAGGTGTTTCTGGGCAAATGGAAACGCCTGATCAGCACCACGAATTGGGAAAAGGGACAGATCATCTCCGGCTGGCGGGGGGCGCTGATGGAGGCCGGGGCCGGCGCCTCGGAATACTCCGATGACGTTTGGAGCCTGCAAGTCGGCCAGGTGACGCCGCAGCACGTCGGCCGGCTGCGGCGGGTGTTCGAGCGTTTTGGCGCCTCACGCGACAGCTATTCGGGGCTCTACTGGAGCCACTTCCAGGCCGCGCTCGATTGGGAAGACGCCGAAATGTGGCTGGAAGGAGCAGTGCAAAGCTCCTGGTCGATCGCCGACATGCGGCGCGCACGCGCCGAGACGCTGGGCCTGCCGGCCGATGGACTGACGGCCGCAGAGCCTGAATCGGAACTCGACGAAGACGCCGATCCTTTGGACGCGACCCTGCCGGCAGTCGAACCGGCGGTCGAGCTGGTCCGTTCGACCGAACGTGCGCCGGCCGACTCGGGATCGGCGGACGAAGGCGATTGGGAAGAAACTGCCGCGGACGAAGATGACGAGCACGCTCGGGAGAGCGCCGGCGAGTGGGGAGACGAAGCGGCCGACCACGCACCGGCTAGCGAACCGATCCGGCCGTTCGCGCACTTAGCGGCTCTTCCGGCCGACGTGAGCGAAGCCTTTGAGGCGATGAAATTGGCGATCGTCAAACATCGACTGGCCGGCTGGGCCGAAATCGCACAGGCCGAAATGCTGGCCGCTCTGAACGCCCTACGGGCGCTGGCCCTGGCCGAAGCCGAGGGCTGAAGCACGCGAGTGGCGCGACGGGTCCACGCGGCGCGACGCTGATATCCCGCGCCTGCGGTTACCACTTCAGGCCGAACTGCTCGCCGCCTGAGTTGCCGCCGATGCCACCCTTGAGCGCCATCTGCTTACGACGCGGCGCCGGGGCTGGAGGAGCTTCGGGTTCGGCCTCTGCTTCCTCGGCCTTGGCAGCGGCCGCGGGCTTGGTTTCGAGCGCCTTGAGCGACAGGCTGATTCGCTGTTGCTCGATGTCGACCGAAAGCACCATCACTTCGACCTGCTGCCCCTCTTGAAGGACGTCGCTCACGCGGAACACGCGGCGGTGCGATAGTTCGGAAATGTGGATCAAGCCCTCGATGCCTGCTTCGAGCTTGACGAAGGCGCCGAATTCCATGATCCGCGTGACGGTGCCCTGCACCGTGCTGCGCGGCGGATATTTGCTGCCGGCGTGTGCCCAGGGATTGTCGGCCAGGTCGCGAAACGCCAGGCTGATTTTGCCGGTGGCTGGATCGATCTTTTGGATCTTGACCTTTACCTTTTGTCCCAGCTCCAGCACTTCGCTGGCGTGGCGAATGCGATCCCAACTGAGCTGGCTGATGTGGATCAGTCCGTCGACGCCCCCCAGATCGACAAACGCGCCAAACTCTTGCAGGCTGCGGACGATTCCCTCGCGGACCTGGCCGACTTCGAGCTGAGCCATGAGCTGGGTTTTCGCTTCGGCCTTTTCGCGCTCCATGATCGCCCGCACGCTGAGGACCAGTTTACGGCGCTCGGGATCAACTTCACTGACGACCGCCCGCAGCCGTTGGCCGACGAACTGGCTCAAATCCTCCACGCGATAGAGCGAACACTGACTGGCCGGGATGAAGGCGCGGAGCTGACTGACTTCACACTCCAGGCCGCCTTTGTTCTGGCCCGTGACGCGCGCTTCCACCACCATTCCCTCGCTCACCTGCGACCAATCTTCGACGGAGACTGCTCCGCCTGGCGGCACCAGTTCGTAGAGCCCTTCGCCCGGATCGAAGCGGGCGATTTGCACCTCCACGACCGTTCCCAACTCGGGCGGCTCGGCGAACGAACGCATCGAAAGCACTCCCTGCCGCTGCGATCCCAGATCGACGAAGACATCGTCGCGATGGACGCTCACGACGCGGCCGCGATGCCGCGATTCGACCTCCAACTCAGGCGCGGCCGCCGCCGGCGCCGTGGAGGCCAACATGTCGTCGATCGACACGTCCCCCAGCGCGACCGCCAATTCTTGCTCCAACTCGGCCGTGAGGGGCGCACGCATGTTGGGTAGGGGCACCGGGGCCGACGAAGGAATGGTTTGAATCGGACCTTTGCCAGTTGAACGAATGGGCGCTGGTCGCGGCGCGGCGGGTGGCGGGGTCGACGCTACGTGATTCGGCACGGCCGGTCCAATAGGTTCCACAACATCGCCCGAAGGAGCGGCGACGGGATGTGGCGACGCGGCGCTCGGCTCGGCAACAGGCGATGTCGTGGCAGAGACCGCTGCGGGCGCAGCGTGCTGGGCAGTTGGCACCGGAGCCGACTCGGCATCGATTGCGGGTTCCCGCAATTCGCCGCCACGTGGGGGGGCTGAAGGTTGGTTGCCTGGCGGGATCGACGTTGCCGCACTCGGCGCGCCGCGCCAACTCGTGGCCGGTTTGGGCTTCGCCTTGGGATCCTTTTGCGACCAGCGCTGCGAACCGATGCGAATGCGTGCCGGTTGCGGCGATGGTGCGGCAGCCGGCGGCGTGTCGCTGGTGGACTGGGGCGCCGACGTCGAGCTCTCGGGAGTGGAGGCCGCGGGTGAGGTGGACTGGGGTGAGGTCGGTTCGTCGCTGGCCACGGAAAATTCTCAGCTACTGTACCAAGTTCGTTCCAAGCGAGATTTTGCAAAACAGTTTCTGCAATCTCGAATTAAATCAGTTTAGCAGTCATTTTGCGGAGTGTACAATACGGTCGCCTAGTTGGCGATCGGTTGCAGAGCGATTCGGCAAGCGGCATGCTTGCGGCGCTCCTGACCCTCGACTGGCCGGCACACTTCTTTGCTTTCACCAGCGTGTTAAAAAGGATTCGGTCGTGAGGCAATCTGGCCTGCGCGATTATGGACCAACGGTCTCCCGGCTGCTTGCCGAGGCCAGCGTGAACGAGTTGGGCCCCGGAACCGAACGGAGCGCCGCCCGCGCACTTCTGGAAGGCGTCTCCCCTACTTCCGTGGTAGAGCCGCGGCGGGTCGTCGATCGCGAAATGGCGCTAGCTTGCTGTGCGGCACTGTGGCTGCGATTCGACTTCCTCGATAAGTCGCATCAGATCAGTCAAGCACTCGACACGGCCGAAGGAAGTTTCTGGCATGGAGTGATGCACCGCCGCGAGCCCGATTTCACGAACGCCAAGTATTGGTTCCGCCGCTGCGGCCAACACGAAATATACGGCCCGTTGGCCGAGGCGGTACGCGATCTGGTGATGGGAGAAATGGCGGTCGCTTGCCGACAGGAGACGTCGGCGGGAAAAGCGCTCGCGAAGCCAAAGTTCGGCGGACTGGGCAGCGACGTCGACTACCTGAGCCAGCAGGAGACGTGGGATCCGTTGCGCTTCGTCGACTTGTGCGAGATGGCACTTGACGCCAGCCCTCCTCTGCATTCGTTTTGCATGCGGCTGCAACAACTGGAGTGGGACATGATGTTCGCTTATTGCTTTGAAGCGGCGGGTGGATGACGACGGCGGAACGTCGAACCGAGAATTGGGAGTTGGGTCGGAGCAAGAGTCGAGGAAAACGATTAGCCCGGTCAGGTACCGAAAGGAGCAAACCGGCACCGGGGGTGGCGATCCTTTGCCGCGGCAAGGATTGGTCCCACGAGGAGATGAGCGCGGCATTGTAACTTGCAGGCAACCGGTACGGCATCTTGCTCCTGTTCTTTCAGCAACCCTTTCCATTCAACGTTGGTACCGGAGGGCACGCCGGATGCTGGAATACGATTTCGAAAACAGCATTGGATGCTGGGTTTTCTCGACGACCCAGGAAATCTCCCGGGCCATGAACGAAGAGTTGGCGGCCCACGGCATCACGCACCGGCAGTGGGAAACGCTGGCCTGGGTTTCCTTTGCCGGCGAACTCTCGCAAAGCGAGTTGGCCGAGCGGATGTCGATCGAAGCTCCGACGCTGGTCGGGGTGCTCGACCGTATGGAACGCGACGGCTGGATTCAGCGCGTGCCGGCCGAGAGCGATCGCCGCAAGAAACTCATTCGCCCCACGCCGCGCGTGCAACCGCTGTGGGAAAAGATGGTCGGGTGTGCCCATCGCGTGCGCGCCCGCGCGACGCGCGGCATGAGCCCCGACCAGCTCAAGCAGTTGCACGATCTGCTGGCGCAGGTGCGCACTAATCTGGGGCAGCCAGCAGACTAGCGACCGCACGCCACCGGTGCAGGAAACGGTGACGCCACTCTCCCGCGCGCGTCATGGCCGTGCCGGCTCGC
>DATJTR010000280.1:0-3853 GCA_035503215.1 Pirellulales bacterium | reverse complement strand
CTATTTTCTTGACTCGCCTGGCGACAAGCAGTAGGCTCGGCGCATGCCACGCCCGCTACGCCCGATCGACGACGGCTTGATTTACCACGTGATCAACCGTGGCAACAATCGCCAAAAAGTGTTTCACAAGCGGGGGGACTTCGAAGCCTTTCTGGAAGCCTTGTGCAACTTGAAAGAGCGGAAGCCGTTCGAACTGTACGGCTACTGCCTGATGCCCAATCACTTCCATCTGTTGCTCCGGCCGACCGGGGCGACCATCAGCCGCATCGTGCAGAGCTTGCTGGTTTCGCACACGCAGCGGTACCATCGCCACCACGGCTCGGGCGGACACGTCTGGCAGGGCCGGTTCAAGAGCCCGGTCATCCAGGACGACGAGCATTTGCTGACCGTGCTGCGATACATCGAGGCGAATCCGCTGCGGGCCGGGCTGGTCGAGCGCGCCGACGAATACCCCTGGAGCAGCTACCGGGCTCATGGTGCCGGACAGGCCGATGCCCTGCTGGACCGCGTGGCCGTGTACGACGAGTTGTCGAAGTCGGCCCAAAACCGCCAGCGCCGCTGGGCAGCGCTGGTTCACCGTCCCATGCAGGAATCGACGCTCGCTCGGCTTCGCCGCTCGGTCGCGACTGGCTTACCCTATGGCGGTGATGCCTGGGTCCATCGATTGGCGCGCCGACTGGAGCTCGACCTGGCGATTCGGCCCCGCGGCCGGCCGAAGAAACAAGCCGCCTCCGAGCCGGCTCCGGATAAATAGTTCTGACCCCTTTTATTGCCGTCTTCGCCAAATTATGCGCATGGATCAAATTGGATTGCGTTGCGCTAACCTGCTGCCGCTAGCGAATCTTTTGATTTGGCACCTCGGGATGCTCATTGGCGCGCGCTACGGACCGTTGAGTTCCGGGCCGTTCATCTGCATATCAACATGGGGGTTGGCCACTGTCGCAATTCCAGCAACCTTCGCAATCATGTGCGGGTACCGATACCGCAAGAAATCGTGGGCTTACCTATTGCCGTTGCTGCTCGCAATTCTCTCGTGGGGAGTGATGACGTTCGAGCTCGAGCAGGCAATGCGATATTGAGCTCCGAAAAAAGAGGGTCACACCTCGCGGCGGCGGAAGCATTTGGGCGCGTGGTCGTTGACGATGCCGACGGCTTGCATCCAGGCGTAGACGATCGTGGGGCCGACGAATTTGAAGCCACGGAGTTTCAGTTCTTTGGAGATTTGTTCCGAGAGGGGCGTCTTGGCGACCGCGGTGCCGGGCCCGCGAATCGGCCGGCCACCGGCCAACTGCCAAACGAAGCCGGAAAACTCTTCGCCGGCCTCGGCCATTTCGACATACACGCGGGCGCCATGGATCGTGGCCTCGATCTTCGCCCGCGAGCGGACGATGCCTGCGTCGGCCAGCAGGCGTTTGACGTCGCGCTCGCCGAAGCGGGCCACCCGCGCGGGATCGAAGCCGGCAAAGGCCTCGCGAAAGGCTTCGCGCTTCTTGAGAATCGTGCGCCACGACAGACCGGCTTGAAAGCCGTCGAGCATCAGCTTTTCCCACAGTGCCCGGCTATCGCGCTCGGGCACGCCCCACTCGGTGTCGTGGTACTGCTGCATCAGCGGATCGGATTCGGCCCAGTGGCAACGCATGGGGGAACGGCTACAGACCACAGGCTGAAGGCTACAGATAAGAAGGACGAGGATGACGAAGAATCTAATTGCTAAACCCGGCGGCGGCCAGTAGTCTCAATTTTTCACGCTTCCTGTAGTCTGCGGTCTGTGGCCTGTGGCCTTCCATGCCGGAAAATGACGAAACGCTGGCGCTATTGGCCGCGGCGCGGCAGGGGAATGCCGACGCCCGGGGCCGATTGTTCGCGCGGCATCGCGATGGGCTGCGGCGGCTGGTCGCGCTGCGACTCGATCCAGCGCTGGCCCGCCGGGTGGATGCCAGCGACATCGTGCAAGACGTGCTGGTGGAGGCCGATCGCCGGCTGGCCGAGTTTTTGGCGGCGGGCAAGATGCCGTTTCATGTCTGGCTGCGGTGTTTGGCCCGCGACCGGATCGTCGATGCCCATCGCCACCACCGGCTGGCCGGGCGGAGGAGCTTGGATCGGGAGCAAGCCCTGCCGGCGGCGGCCTGGAGCGATCAATCGGCGGTCGATTTGGCCGACCTGGTGCGCGATCGGCAGGCGACGCCGGCGGCGGCGGCCATCGGCCACGAACTGGAGGTGCGGTTTCAAGCCGCACTCGATCGTCTCGACGAAACCGATCGCGAAATCGTGCTGCTGCGGCATTTCGAACAGTTATCGAACGGCGAGACGGCCGAGATCCTGGGTCTCAGCGGGCCGGCTGCCGGAATGCGTTACCTGAGGGCCATGCGGCGGCTGCGGACCTTGCTAGAGGAAGTACCGCCGAAGCGAGAAACGCCATGACGCGCGGCGAACAGCCCGGCGAAGCGGCGACCGAGCGCGAGGAGCGATTGGCCGAGCTGGTCGATCGCTTGAGCGAAGGGCTGCGGCGTGGCGAGCCGATCGATCTCGAAGCGGAGTGCCGGCGGCAGCCCGCTCTGGCCGAAGAGCTGCGTTCGCTGTGGGGAGCGATGTTGGTGGCCGATTGTGTCGCGCAGCGCGTGGAAGATGCGGAGCGCGTCGAACGATCGCAAGCGGCCGGCGGCGCGGCGGCGACGATCGTGCATACCCCGACGCCCGACGGAGCGGCAAGCTCCGCAGCGACACCCAAAACCGGCGGCCGGTTGTTCGGCGATTACGAGCTGATGGACGAGCTCGGCACGGGCGGCATGGGGGTGGTATATCGAGCACGGCAGATCAGTCTCGACCGGGTGGTGGCGCTGAAGATGATTCTGGCCGGCCGCACGGCCGGCAGCGCCGACCTGGCCCGCTTTCGGGCCGAGGCCGAATCGGCGGCCGGTCTCGATCATCCCGGCATCGTGCCGGTGTATGAAGTGGGAAGCGAAGGGGGACAGCCCTACTTCACCATGAAATATGTCGCCGGCACTACGCTGGCCGAGCGATTGGCGGCCGGGCCCATGCCGGCCCGCGAGGCGGCGGCCCTGTTGGCCCCCGTGTGTCGGGCGGTGGCGTTCGCACACGGCCGGGGCGTGCTGCACCGCGATCTGAAGCCGGCCAACATTTTGATCGACGTCGATGGCCGGCCGCACGTTTCCGATTTCGGACTGGCCAAGCGGATCGAAACCAACGCGAATCTGACCCGATCGGGCGCGATCCTGGGAACGCCGTCGTACATGGCCCCCGAGCAGGCGGGCGGCCGCGGCGTGCTGGGTCCGGCATCCGACGTCTACAGCCTGGGCACGATTCTTTATCAGATGCTCACCGGCCGGCCGCCTTTTCAGGCCGCGTCGCCGGTCGACACGATTTTGCTTTTATTGGAACAAGAACCGCTGCCGCCGCGTCTAATCAATCCCCGGGCCGATCGCGAACTGGAGATGATTGCTCTCAGATGTCTGCAAAAGCCCCCCGAACTGCGCTACGCCGACGCCGCGGCCCTGGCCGACGACCTGGAGGCGTATTTGGCCGACGAGCCGACGGCCGCCCGCAGCGGGCAGTTCGTGCAGATCGTCGCGCGGGCGTTCCGCGAAACGCATCACGCCACGGTGCTGGAAAACTGGGGGCTGTTGTGGATGTGGCACAGCCTGGTGCTTTTGGCGGTCTGCCTGCTGACCAACCTGCTGGCCTGGCAAGGCGAGACGCGCCCCGGCCCCTATTTGGGTCTGTGGATCTTGGGACTGGGAACTTGGGCCGGAATCTTTTGGTCGCTCCGGCGGCGGTCGGGACCGGTGACCTTCGTCGAGCGGCAGATCGCGCACGTCTGGGCCGGCAGCATGGT
>DATJTR010000279.1:0-8472 GCA_035503215.1 Pirellulales bacterium | reverse complement strand
GAATTCCTACGCAACCGCAAGACGCATCACGATCGGGCGGTCGAACTGCTCGCCAAGGTCGGACTGGGTCACCGCTTGAAGCACAAACCGCGAGAAATGTCGGGAGGCGAAATGCAACGCGTCGCCATCGCCCGCGCATTGGTCGCCGGCCCCGAGGTGTTGTTCGCCGACGAGCCGACCGGAAATCTCGACAGCGGCAGCGGTGACGAGATTCTCACGATCTTGCGAACCTTGAACGCTGAAAACAATCTCACTATAGTCATGGTCACACACGACCGTGGCATCGCCGCCGGCGCCGACCGGACCGTCCGTTTGGCCCAGGGCAGGGTCGAAGACGTTTGTTGATCGCCGTGTTGGAAATGGGCTCGCCGCGCGGCAATAGCCGCCCTGTTTGCAGGGCTTGTTCTGGTCGTCCTGCAGCCCGTTTGCAATTCTGGACTCGATCAGGCCGCCAGCCTCCGCCCTCGGTATTTTTTTGACCATCCTCTCCCTGCCGGTCTCGCGCCGCAGGGGATCATTCGGGCACGTCGTCGCATGGGTCGCAAAGTCTACATCAGCGGCAAACTCTACGAGCAAGAAGACGCCAAAATTAGCGTCTACGATCATGGCTTGCTCTACGGCGACGGAGTCTTCGAAGGCTTGCGCAGCTATGGCGGCAACGTGTTTCGCTTGGACCAGCATTTGCGCCGGCTGTGGGATTCGGCCAAGGCCATCCATTTGCAAATTCCCATGTCGGCGGCCGACATGGAAAAGGCGATTTACGACACGCTGAAAGCGAACCAACTAGTTGACGCCTACATTCGGCTGGTCATCACCCGCGGGGCGGGAAGCCTGGGACTCGACCCCAATCGCACCAGCAATCCGCAGGTGATCATCATCACCGATCTGATCTCGCTCTATCCCCCCGAACTCTATCGCAACGGCCTGGAAATCATCACCGCGGCCACGCAGCGCAGCAATCCGGCTGCTCTCAGCCCGCGCATCAAATCGCTCAACTACCTCAACAACATCCTGGCCAAGATCGAGGGCCTGCAAGCCGGCTGCAACGAAGCTTTGATGCTCAACCACAAGGGTGAAGTGGCCGAGTGTACCGGCGACAACATCTTTCTGGTCCGCGACGGCGTTTTGCTCACTCCCCCCAACGACGCCGGCATTCTAGAGGGAATCACCCGCGCGGCCGTCATCGACCTGGCCCAGGCGGCGATGATTCCCTTCCGCGAAATACCTCTGACCCGGCACGACGTCTATGTGGCCGACGAATGCTTCTTGACCGGCACCGCCGCCGAAGTGATCCCGGTGGTGAAGGTCGACAGCCGGCAGATCGGCACGGGCAAACCAGGTCCGATCACTCTCGATTTGCACGACCGCTTTCATCGTCTGGCCCGCGGCGAAGCGATTTGATGCCCGCTCCGCCCGCCGGCGTGGACCGGCCCCGTCCGGCGCCCCCCGGCCAATCAATCGGCAGGCAGCCATTGCATTTGCAGCCCTCCCCGTTTTCCGCACGCCTGATCGCCAGGCACTCGGACCGGTAAAACCGGCACATCACATACCCGGGGTACCGTTGGCTCCTGGAGCTCGCGCCCCTCGGCCCGCGCCGGGCAGCGTCCGCCCGTTGCGAGATATCGCCGGGGAAGTTAGCATAAGCTGGGCGGTTTTTAACGGCCCCCAAGGCCGCAGATTACCCGCCTTAAACCCGCGTGAAATCGGCGGCTTGCTGACCCGTGTGCCGCAAAACTGAAGAATACGAGAGGAACCGGCTCGATGCGACGCTCTGGCAAGATAGCTCTGGTCTGGGTGACGATTCTGCTGCTCGTGGTCGATCCGGTTTCGGCCTGCCGCTGGCACGCCCGTTGGCGCTGCTGTGCTCCCTGCCCGACGTACTGCTCGAGCCCCTGTGAGAGCTCGTACATCGTGGTGAACGAGTGCTCGTCGGGCTGCGAGAGCACGACTCCGACTTGCTCCAGCTCTGGTTGTGAGGTTGCTGCGCCGGGTTGCTCAACGACTGCTGGCGGCAGCGAAGAAGTTCTGCCGGCCCCCGAGGCCGACACGTTCGCCCCTATGCCGGTTGCGCCGACTCCGGCCCCCGCTCCCGCGCCGGCTCCAGCTCCGACCCCGGCTCCGAGACCAGCACCTGCTCCGGCCCCAGCCCCGGGCGCACCCGCGCCGAAAATGAAGGACGACTCGGAAGACCTCGAAGATCTGTTCAAAGAAGACCCGCAATCCAAGAACGCTCCGGATCCGGCCCCGGCGGTTGCCGAAATGCAAGTGGCGGTCCAACCGGCGAGCGTGGCCGACGACATCGACTTCTCGGACGAAGAAACGACTGACACCGCGACTGAGCCCAAATCCGGCGACGTCGCGGAATCGGCGACGGCCGAACCAGAAGCCGCCGCGGCCGAACCGGCCCTTGAGCTGGCGGCCGAACCGGCCCTTGAGCTGGCGGCCGAACCGTCCGAAACCGAGACGGACGCCGAAACGCCGGAAGTCGCCGACGATGAACCGGCTGCCGAACTGGCCACCGAGGCCACGACCGATGACGATACGGCGATTGCGCCCCCAGAGGCCATGCCGGAGGCGCCGGCTGCCTCCAGCGCCTTGCCCCAGCCGAAATCGCTCGGAGCCGAATCGTTGTCGCCCCGATCGGCGGCCGACGTCCCCCGTGCTGACGGTATGCGGCTGTGGACCGACAACACCGGCAAGTTCCAAGTCCGTGCCCGGCTGGTGCAGGTGAGCGATGGCATGGTCCGCCTGCAAAAAGAGACGGGCCGTTTCACGACAGTTCCGTTCCGCCGACTCAGTGAGGCCGATTTGGCGTTCGTTCGGCTGCGGGCCCCGGCCTTGGCCAGCGCTTTCGGGCGATAGGCTAACTTGGCGGCACCGGTGCTAGAGACCGCATCGCCGCAGCGGACTTTTGTCCGGCTTGCGCGCCCCGGCAAGCAAAACTCCCACTTTGCTAGCAGAACATTGCCGCCACGCGATCCCCTCGGCGGACGAAGTTTTTCTCACTGCCGGCTGCCAAAACTGCCGATTTTCTTTGCGCAGGCCGCAAAGTCGTTTTGCGCCCCCGCGCCCTATCGGCCGACAGCAAGGAACCAGATGATGGCAGTCTCATCGGTTGCCAACGTGCAGAATCGGTTGGCACGACAACTGGTCGCGGCGCGCAGCGCCAAGAACCCATTTGCCACGGCGTTTGCGTCGGCAGCCAGCGCACTCACGCCTGCCGCCTTGTCCGGCGCCAGCAAGGCCGAAGCACAGCAAAACTACGACCAGTCGCTCACGACTCTGCAAAACAAGCTCAACCAGTTGTTTCAAACGGCCGGCGTCAACACCTCGCAACCGATCGAGCTCTCACTCAGCCCAAGCGGTACGGTCGAACTGGCCAACAGTCCCGCCGACGCGCCGCTGATTCAACAAGTCCTGGCGGACCATCCTGAGCTGAACGGAATGATTCAGTCGCTGTCGAACGCCTACCAGCAGTTGAATCCGCCTAGCAGCAGCCCAGGCTCGACCACGCCGACCAATTTCATGATCACGCTCGCCGGCGGCACCGCTACGGCCTCGATGAACTGAGCGACGTGGGGTGGCGCTTCTTTTCGTCGCCGTGATGGCACTCGCTCGCCATTAAGCGTGGGCACCCGTCCTCTTGTTTGCCGCGGCCAGCACCGTTTCGGCCGCCTGCGTGCCACTATGAATGCACTGCGCGATGCCGACGCCTCGATAGGCGTTGCCCGCCAGCGCCAGTCCCGGGAGATCGGCCAGCAGGCGCTCGATCCGCGCGACCCGCTCTAAATGGCCGAGATGGTATTGCGCCATGCTGCCGGGCCAGCGGGCGATCTCGCAGACCACCGGCTCACCGCGGGCCCCGATCAGGGCGGCGAGTTCGTCGAGGACGAGGCGGCGAATCCGCTCGTCATCCAGGCGGGCTAGTTCGGGCTGGCACGCTCCGCCGACGAACACTCGCAACAACACGTGCCCCTCGGGTGCACGCCCGGCGAACTTCACGCTGCTGAAGCTGGCGGCCAGAATCGCTCGCTGCTCGCAAGCCGGCACGACCACCCCAAAGCCGTCCAGCCGATGCGCGATTTGCTCTCGGCGATAGCCGAGCGAAACCACCACCGCGTCGGCATACGGAATGCCTCCGAGCTCGTCGGCTAATGCCGCGCTCACCGATCGCACGGCCCCGGCCGCCGCGGGGGCCGGGACGGCGAAAACTACTCCGTCGCACTCCGACGACCGCTCCGATCCACCGCTGGCGAAGCGAATCTCCCACCGTCCGTCGGCCATGCGAGCGAGCGCCGTGGCACGTGTGCCAAACCGGATCGTCCCCGCGGGCAGGCGTGCCACGAGAGCGTCGATCATCGCCCCCATTCCCCCGCGCGGCGCGGCGAACAAACCGTAGCGCGCCCCGCTGGCCGTCGGATCGACGATTTCGTCGGTCTTCGCACTGGAGGCGCGCCGGCCACGCAGCAACCCGCCGGCCTCGCGCTCCATGTTCAAAAACCGCGGCAGAGTGGCCGCCAGGCTCAACTTTTCGGGATCGGCCGTGTAAATGCCCCCGATGAGCGGCTGAACCAGCCGATCGAACGCCTCGCGCCCTAAGCGCCGCCGGACGAACGAGGCCAGGCTTTCATCTCCCGCGGTTTTGCGGACCGGCACGAAATACTCGCAGAGCAGCCGCAGTTTTCCCCAAGGACTGAGGACGCTCGAAGCGAGCACAGGCCCAATCCGCTCCGGTACCATCAGCATGAATCCCGGCGGTATCGGCCGCAGCCGACCGCCTCGCACGACGAACACTTGCCGGAACCGTGAATCGGTGGGCGACAGATCGTCGGCCAGCCCAACCTGGCGGCAAAGGTCGATGGCCCAGGGAACGTTGGTGATGAAGTTATCAGCCCCGCGTTCGATCAAGAAGCCGTCGCGGTGCACGGTCGACAAGACGCCGCCAGGCCGATCCCGCTCCTCCAAGACCAAAACCTCGACCGCCGGGTCGAGCTGCCGGAGGCGAAAAGCCGCTGCCAGTCCGCTAATGCCGGCACCGACAACGGCAATCGAGCGGTGGCGGCGCAAAGGTGAAGTCACGGCGTCGAGCGGCGAGAAACGGAAGAAGGCAAAACCAGCGGCGGTGCCATGGGACGGATGCCAGGTTCCTGCCGCGCGGCAAACAGGCAGCGGGCCAGGGCTGACGCCCACACCTCCAATCGTAGCACGCGGGCCGCGCCCGGTCAGCGCTCACGAGGCTCGACGCACACTCGAACTGGCAAAGGCACTGGCGCCCGAAAGCGCTAGGGCTTGCTTACGAGTCAAAAACCCCGGCCCCAAATCCGTCGGGCCCCTTCGTCGAAGCCGTCGAACGGTTGGCGCTGGCTGGCGGCCGATGCGAGCCATTGCGCGGATCCTCGGCCGACTGAATTCTGGGTTGGTCGAGCCCGCCGCTTGCCGCCGCCGATGGAGCCTTCGGAGCATGAGCCTTCGGAGCATGAGCCGACGGGGCATGCGACGGTGCGGCATGCACTGGCCCGGCGTGAGCGGCCGGCGCGTGCGGCGCCGCCAGATGCGGTGCGGGCACTGGCCCGGCCGCGCCGTCCGCGATCACCTTGTGGGCCGACGGCGGAGAATAGTCTCCGTCGATGTCGTCGTACCGCGAAACGTAGCCGGGCAGCTTCGATCGTTTCAGCTCATGGTGATATTCGCTGATCACGCGTTGTTGAATCATCTCGCGGCAAGCCGAATTGATCGGATGAGCGATGTCCGCGTAGAGCTTCGTTCGCCCCTCCTCGTCTCTCGCGGGACGCTCGTCCTTCTGCCGGCTACCGCATTGATTGCAGTAAGCACTGCGGAGATGGTTTTTCATTCCGCACTGCGGGCAATGCGATGTCAGCTTGCGGCTGGGCATCGCCACGAACGGCCCATTCGTCCCCTCGATGATTTTCAGATCGCGCACGACGAAACTATCGTCCAACGTAATCGAACAAAAAGCGTGCAACCTCTCTCCGCCGTCCTCGATCAGCTTGATGCGAACCTCGGTGATCTCCACGGCGACTCTCCTAAAGCAAGCGAACTAGTGATCCTCTAAATCTGCACCGCGTATACGTGCCCCAGCCCCCGGGCCCGCAACTGCCCCGCCACGCGGCGCGCGTGCAGCGCGTGCCGACAAATCCCAAAAAAACTCGTTCCGCTGCCGCTCATCTGTGCCCCGGTGCAGTCCAACCGCGAAAACTCCCGCCGCAGCCGGCCGATCCAGGCCGATAATTCGGCGGCGGGCTGTTCCAAGCGATTGAAAATCCCGCGGCCAATTTGCCGAAAATCGCCCCGGCGCAAGGCAGCGACCAGCGGCTCGACGCTCCGCCGCGGCGCGCCCGGCACACATCGCGCGTATACCTCGGCGGTAGACAATCCCTGCGGCGGCCGCACGACCACGGCATGCAAAGGAGCTGTATTCCCTAGCGACTCGACCCGTTCGCCGCGACCTCGGCAGATCGCAGCCCCTCGCGTCAAGAAAAAAGGGACGTCGCTGCCCAATTCAGCGGCCAGCTCCATCAACCGGACCAGCGGCCAATGGATGCGCCAAGCCAGATTGCCGGCCACCAGCGTGGCTGCCGCGTCGCTCGACCCGCCACCCAATCCCGCGGCCGAGGGAATGCGCTTCAGCAAGCGAATGGTCGCACCCACGGCGACGCCGGCACGCGAGCGCAATAAAATTGCCGCTCGGGTCGCCAGGTTCCCGGCCGACGGCGGCAAAGTACCCAAGGATGTTGTTGAATTTAGAGAACCCGCCCAGCGACAATCGATCGCGATTTCCTCCACCATTGGCAAACCAGTGTCGGCCGATGGAGGGGGCCAAAGGGTACCGGGCGCTGCGGCGCCCGAACAAGAAGTGGTCGCAGTAACGATCGCCGACGCGCCGCCCCGTGGTCTGAAGCACTGCGGCGTGACGGAGTGCGGCGTAAACGTCAAACTGTCATAGAGGCCAATTGGAACCATGAGCGTCTCGATTTCATGGAATCCATCGATTCGCTTTCCCAATACCTCGAAGAACAAATTGAGCTTGGCCGGCGTCTCCACCCGAATGAATGTGGCTTCGCGCTGGACACGCATCCAAGCATTCCCTGCTTCGAGGCCTGACCGTCCGCCTGATCGATTTGCAGTCAGAACGATTTTTTTGGAGTGCGCCCGCGTACCCTGCGAAGCGCACCTCACATCACACAGGCCACATTGTTACTGCCAGCAACAATCGGGTCAACGGAAATCTTATCAATCCGTGACATAGATTGTCGCGCGGACCTTCGAGCAGCTCTCGGAGTGATCCGCGCAAGGTGAGCGCGGACTGGAGTTAGGAAGGGTTTGCGGCAAACCGCATTGTTAGCTGCCTACCCGCCCCGCCCCCCAGCGGTGGCAACGCCCGAGAACGCCGCGATTTTGCAGCGTGGGCGGCTCAGATCTGGTAGTTGAGCACGTGCTCGAAGGCGTCGAATTCGCCGCGCATCCGCAGCTTGGGCTTTTCCAGCACGACGGTAGTGTGGGGCTGAACGCTTTGCGTTAACCACACGCTCGAACCAATCACCGAATCGTGACCGATCACGGTTTGACCGCCCAGCACCGTGGCGTTGGCGTAAATCACGACGTGGTCTTCCAGCGTCGGATGGCGTTTCAATCCGCGCACCAAATGACCATCCGCGTCGGTGGCGAAACTGAGCGCGCCCAACGTCACGCCTTGATACAGCTTCACGTGATTGCCGATCTCGCACGTCTCGCCAATCACCACGCCGGTGCCGTGATCGATGAAGAAGTGATGACCAATCTTTGCACCGGGATGAATATCGATGCCGGTTTGCGCATGCGCCCACTCCGTCATCATGCGCGGGATCAAAGGGATCTTCAGTTCGAACAGCAAATGGGCCAAGCGATAGACCGTCACTGCCTCGACGCCCGGATAGCAAAAGATGACTTCGTCCGTGCTGCGCACCGCCGGATCGCCGTCGTACGCCGCCTTCACGTCGAGCGCCAAGACCTTGCGCAGCTCCGGCAACTCCTCGAGAAACAGCATCGTTTTGGCTTGACCCAGCGCCTCGAAGTCGGGGTCGTGCGGACAGTCGTGCGTGAAGCCCGCTTCGTGCCGCAGCGCTCGACCGATCTGCGTCGTCAGCTTGTCGTGCAGTCCGTCGACCAGATCGCCGACATGATAGGTCACGTTGCCCAGATGCAGGCCTTCCCGGCGGCGATAGCCGGGGTAGAGGATCTCTTTGAGATCTTCGATCGCGCCGACGATCACGTCGTAATTCGGCAGCGGGCAATGGCCCAAGTGATTGATCCTGCCGACTTCGGTGTAAGTCTGCACGATCCGCTTGGTCAACTCGGGCAATTGTTCTTTGATGCGAAAATCGGAAGCCATGCGCGGAAACCTTCAAGCTTGCCGCCCGACCGGCCAACTTTCCATGGCATGGGCAGGCGAAAGTCTATCGTTTTGCCGCCCCG
>DATJTR010000278.1:0-4132 GCA_035503215.1 Pirellulales bacterium | reverse complement strand
GGCGCATTTCTTGCTGCCGCAAGGTGCAAGAAAGCGGCCGTACCGGCCTTCGTCGGCGAGTTCAACGGCGCCGAGGCGAGATGGCTCCGCGCGCGAGGCGATTACAAGTAGGCCTCGTAGTAATCGAGATGCACGCGCAGTTCGTCGCAGGCGCGTTGGACGTCGCCGTGGCGCAAGGCTTCGATGATCTGAGCGTGCCCGGCCGTTTTGCCTTCGGGATCGCGGGGGGCCAAATCGCTGCGGAAGCGGTCGAAAAAGACCTGCAACAGGTCGTTGAAGGCCACCAGCGGACCGAGGTTGCTGGCCGAGAGCAGGGCCTTGTGAAAGGCAATGTCGCTGGCGATTCGCTCGTCGAGCGTCGTGCCTTGAACGCTCAGGTCGTTGAGCGCAACCAGCCGATCGTAGATGGTGGAGTCTTCCGCCATGTTGGCCGCCACATGAGGCAGGGCGCCGGTCTCGATGACGATGCGCGTGGCCAGCAGTTGGCTTTTGGGATGGTTGGTCAGAACCAGCGGAAACGCCAGTTGTTCGGTGACGCGCTGCACGTCGAACTCGCCCACCGTCAGGCCGCGCCGCGGGGCGGCCCGCAGGACGCCTAAAAAGCCGAGCGCTTTAGTCGCTTCGCGGACGCTCACCCGGCTGACGCCGAAGCGGGCGGCCATTTGATGCTCGGTCGGCAAACGATCGCCCGGTTTCAGGTCGTTCGAGATGATGAAATCTTTGATCTGACCGACAATGACTTCGCTGAGATTCTGGCGCTTGACCGTTTCCATCGCAGGATTATATGATCGCGAAATTGCCGGCACAACCAACGGCAGGAATTGAAGTTGCTGCAAGGCGGCGTTCGCTTCGGTCCTCTTTAGCTCGCTCCGCTCGTTGTTCTTTCATCTCTGGGTCCCCATATCTCGCACTGCCATGAAAATCATTCGCTACGCCGATCCGCAGGGAAACATCCACCACGCCAGCGGGCAAGCCGATGGCGGCTACCGCGTGATCGAAGGTGACTTGCTCGGCAAGTACACCGTAAGCGACCGGCGAGCCGACGTAGTACGATTGCTGGCACCGCTGATTCCCACGGGCATCATTTGCATCGGCTTGAACTATCGGCAGCACGCCGAGGAAACCAATTCCAAGATTCCCGAGTTTCCGATCGTGTTCATGAAATCGATCGGCGCGGTGCAAGACCCGGAAGGACCGATCGAGCTGCCGCGCCGCCTGCGATCGAACGAGGTCGATTACGAGTGCGAGTTGGCGGTGGTGATCGGCCGAACGTGCAAGAACGTTCCCAAGGCCAAGGCGCTCGACTATGTGTTGGGATACACCTGTGCCAACGACGTCAGCGCCCGCGATTGGCAAGGCAAGTTTGGCGGCAGCCAGTGGTGCCGCGGCAAAACGTTCGACACCTTCTGCCCGCTCGGGCCGGTGCTGGTGACCACCGACGAAATCACGAATCCGAATACGCTGGGGATCAAGACGATTCTGAACGGCGAAGCGGTGCAGAACTGGAACACGAACGACATGATCTTCGACGTGCCGACGCTAATCGAGTTTCTGAGCGGGAGCACGACGCTGCCGGCCGGCACGGTGATTCTGACGGGCACGCCACAAGGCGTAGGCGTGGCCCGCAAGCCACCCCTGTGGCTGAAACCGGGAGATCGCATCACGATCGAGATCGAAAGGATCGGCGCGCTTACCAATCCCGTCGTGGAAGAGAAAGCCTAGCCCCCGCGTACCGGGGATGGGGTGCTGCCGGCTTACGCAGCGCTCGGGAAGGCTTATTTCGACCGCGTGGTCATCGGATAAGAAACCGGGGCCAGCAGCCAGGCGGCCAGTTGGCGACGCCGGGTTTGCAGCCAACCGCGCAAACGGCGGAACTGGCCGTCGTGCGGAGGCAAACCGCGGAACTCGTAGCGCAACACGGCCTGCGGTCCACCTTCTTCCCAACGCAGCGACTGGTTAATCAATTCGTAGAGCACGGACGAGCGGCGTGCATCCGCACTCGTGCCGGGCGACCGCGTTTTCCCTTCGGCTTGGTTCGGCAACCGCAGCCGGGGGGAGTACATGGTGTTTCCTTCGACGGCCAATCCATCGAGCGGTCCCTGCACGAATTCGAATCGGTAAAAGCCGGACATTTTTCGCTCCTGGGAAGAATTTCCCCGAGAATCTTCGCGAGAATCTCTGCCAATGTCCTTACGCAGTTTCGATGCCTAAAGCGGAAACTCAAAAAACCCGCGGGAAATGCGGGACTCATTGCCGGAACCGCGGATCGCGGGGCGGCAATGAATTGCAATTCGCAGGCTTTGCCCTCGAAATGAATTGCAAAATGCAAGGAGCAATCGCTCCCCATTTGCTTTAGGGAGAGCTCTGGCTGTGCGTTCGCGCACACCGCGCGCCCGAATTTGCTAACCCCGTCGGGCACCGGCTTTAGCCACTTTCCAAGCTCCGCACTCCCGGGCGCGGGCATCGTCGATTTGCTCGACTCGTGCGAAAACGGCCTCAGAGGCGAGCGCTCGCATGATTCGGAGGCATTAATCCCCACGAAGCCAGTTACTTGCGAACCGACCTGCTTAGCGCCGAATCGGTTTGGTCCGCAACGTGCATACCCGTTGGCGGACGCCACGGCCGCAAACGCGTCATGGCAGCGGCCGGCAAACAAAGCCATCGGGAGCGCGGATTCGATGATCGACGTGGTTCTAGTGATCGTAAGTATCAGTTTCTTCGCATTGTGCTGGAGCTACGCCGTCGGCTGTGACCAGATTTAAGCGAGTACATCGCCGTAGAGCGTTCAGCCATGCCGCGCATTTCGGCGCCGAGGGCGTGGCGGCGCCGTGTCGCCATGTGAGATGAATGCCTGAGAGGAGTCGGGTTTCCATGAGTTTCGATTATCTGGCCGGGAGCGTGTTGGTGGTGGCGGTCTCCGTCTACCTGGTCTATGCCTTGATCCGCCCCGAGCAATTCTGACCGCAAGGCGAGTCGCCGCGGCGCCAGGGAACCATTCACCGTTCGTAGTGGGAATCGTCAATCCATGACTTTGATCGGTTGGTCGCAAATCATATTGTTTTCGCTGGTGGTGCTGGCCGTCACCAAGCCGATGGGCATCTTCATATACCGCGTGTTCGAAGGAGACGAGAAGCCGTGGCCGCGCTTCTTCGGTCCGATCGAGCACGGGATCTATCGCCTGTGTGGCGTCGATCCCCGGCAGGAGCAAACGTGGCTCGGGTATTGCTTCGCGCTGCTGGCGTTCAGTGGAATGACGATGCTGGGAACCTACGCCATCGAGCGGCTCCAGCATTTGGCTCCTTGGAATCCCCAATCGTTGCCGGCCGTTCCGCCCGAGTTGGCATTCAACACGGCGGCCAGCTTCACCACGAACACCAACTGGCAGTCGTACGCGGGCGAAGCCGTGATGAGCTACTTCACGCAGATGGCGGGCCTGGCCTGGCACAACTTCATCTCGGCGGGGGCCGGGATCGCCGTCGCACTGGTGATCTGCCGCGGCTTGACGCGGCGTCACGCGCCGGGAGCCCCGGCGACGATCGGCAATTTCTGGGTCGATCTGGTCCGCTCGCTGGTTTATTTGCTCGTGCCGATCAGTGCGGTGTTCGCCTTGGCGCTGGCGGCGCAAGGGGTGATCGCGAATTTGAACCCCTATCTGACGGTGACCACGGTCGAAGGGGGCACGCAAACCATCGCCATGGGACCGGTCGCGTCGCAAGAGGCGATCAAGGAATTGGGAACCAACGGCGGTGGGTTCTTCAACGCCAACAGTGCCCATCCCTATGAGAATCCGACGCCGCTGACCAACTTTATGGAACTGATATCGATCTTCGCCATTCCGGCCGGCTTGACGTACACGCTGGGACGGATGGCCGGCAATCAAAAGGAAGGTTGGGCGCTCTTTGCCGCGATGGCGATCCTGTTCGGGCTGGGAGTCGGAGTGTGCTACTGGGCCGAAGGGCATCCAAACCCGGCGCTCGTCGACCTGCCGATCGATCAGACCGCCGGCAACCTGGAGGGCAAGGAAACGCGCTTCGGCTTGTCGGCCTCGGCCCTGTTTGCCACCGTCACGACGGACGCCTCGTGCGGGGCGGTCAACTCGATGCACGACAGCTTTACGCCGATCGGCGGGTTG
>DATJTR010000277.1:0-4241 GCA_035503215.1 Pirellulales bacterium | reverse complement strand
CTGGCTGCCGGCACCTGTCGAGGAAGTTCGACCGGCTGACCATCGGCCATCGATCGCAGAAACGCCGCCATCGATCACCGAAACGATTCCGCCCGACGAGCAGGTCGCGCCGTCGCCGCCCAACTCCCAGCAAGCAGTGGCAAACGAATCGATCGCGTTCGCATCGACCGAGGCCCAGGCGCCGGGACCGCTGCGCCCGCATCTGTCATGGACCGCCTGGCTGATGCTGGTTTGGGCGATGGCGGTGGTTGCACAGTTCGCGATGCTGCTCGGGCACTTGGCGCGGCTGCGGTATTTGTTGAAGCATGCCAGCCCGGCCGGTAGCGCGCTCGAATCGCTGGTTCGCGACTGCGCGGCGCGGGTGAAGCTGACACGTATACCACGCGTGTTGACGGTCGACAAAGATTGTTCGCCTTTCGTCAGCGGGATCTGGCGGACGGTGATCGTGCTGCCCCGGTGCATGGAAGCGCTTTTAGCCGATGGCTTGCTCGAGCCCGTCATCGTGCACGAACTCGCGCACGTGACACGGCTCGACCTGCTTTGGAATTGGATCCCGCAGCTGGCCCGGATCTTTTACTTCTTCAATCCCGTCGTGTATTGGGTCGCTTTTCGCGTCCGGTTGGAAGGTGAACTGGCTTGCGACGGCTGGGCGATGGCCGCCACCGGAAAGGCCGCCGGCGATTATGCCGATCTGCTGGTACGGGTCGTTAGTCAACTGTCGGAACCGGCAATCCTGCGCTCGGGCTCGGCAGCGTCGGCGGGATTCGACGGCCAGGGCAATGTCAACCGAAACGAATGATCGCGACCGCATGACCACGCCGGCGAGCGTGAAGGAATTTGCCATGCTCAATAATTTCGGCCCTTGGGCGACGATGCTCGACATGGACCAACGCGCCAGCCTGGGAACCTTTTGGAAGAGGAGAATCGCCATGCTTCGCTTTGCCCAAAGCGCCGGCCCAAGGCCCTCGCGACGTGCCGCGGCCGTGCTCGCGTTGTTCGGAGCGCTCACGCTGGCGGCGCCAATGTTATCGTTGTCTCTATTGCCTGCGGCGCCGCCCGACGGCAAGCCTAGCGTAGCGACGGCGCCGGTCGCCCCCCCTGCCGCGAGTGGCGGCGTGGTCACTCCTCCCTCCATCACTGCCTCGTGGGGACCCGAGGTGAAAATCGAAAAGCTTCCGGACGGCATGCCGCTGGATGCGGTGCCCGTGCCCGGCAAGCCAAACGTGGTGGTCCGGCCAATCGGGCTGGCGGAGGTGACCGCGGCGCCGCTCGTGGTGAGCGGCTGGCTCACGATCGATCCGAATCGCCTGGCGAGCGTCCGCCCGCAGTTCTCGGGCGACGTCATCGCGATCGGAACGACTCGCGACCGATTTGCGGCCGGGGAGGAAGCGCCGGAACGAGAGATCCGGCAGGGCGATCGCGTAACGAAAGGGCAACTGCTGGCGGTCATCTGGAGCAAGGAGCTCGGCGAACTGAAGAACAATTTGGCCGACGCGATCGCGGCGAAATGCGCTAGCGAGGAAGAGCTGAGGCGCGTGGAAGCGCTCCCAAACAACTTCCAGAAGGACAGCGAGGCTCACAAGAAGAGGGTTGAACTCGACGAGGCGGCAGTGCAGAAGCTCGTGCGCACGCTGCGGCTGTGGCGCGTGCCAGAGGAAGAGATCGACAGCGTCCGCCGCGACGTCGAACGGCGGCGCGAGCCGGACGCAAAATCCCCGGGCATCGACCTCGACTGGGCTCGCGTCGAAGTCCGCGCCCCCCTGGCCGGCGTGGTATTGGAGAAAAACGCGGCGGTCGGCGACTTCGTCGATCAAAAGGCCCCATTGTTCAAGGTCGCCGACCTCGCGAAGCTCGCGGTAACGTGCAGCGTCCCTGCGGAGTACATTTCCGAGCTCCAGGCTCTTCCGCCCGAACGCCGGGGATGGTCGATCCACCAGGCCGGCCCGCCCGTGATGGGACACTTCGATGCGGTTGGTGAGATCGTCGAGCCGAATGGACAAGCCTTTCTCACCGGCACCGTGGACAATGAGAGCGGTGCGCTCCGGCCGGGGCAATTGATCACCGCGAGAATCCTCGATTCGCAAATGGAATTCATCATTCCCGCTGCCGCAGTCATCGGCCGCGTGGACAATGACGTCGCGGGATTGGTGTGGGTCGAAACCGACTCCGGAAAGCCCAGCTTCGAATCGCGGTACTTACGGGTGGCCGGGCGAGGCGGCGGGACGGTCGTTTACACTCGCCATCCGGGCATAGACTATGTAGACCCTCCCACGGGTCCTTATCCGCGCCAGCCGTCCGCGGAGCCCGATCTCTTGCGCGTCGGCGCGCGGGTTGTCGTGTGGGGACCGGAGGAGACGATCAATCAAACGAATGCATCGCGGCCTGCGGGAAGTCCCACCTGGTCAGCCGAGAATCCACCGAGCGGGAATCAGAACGCCAAGCTTGAGCCATCCAATCGGCAAACATCGCAAGCTGCGGGAAGTCCGGGCCGACCAGCCGAGAATGCACCCACTGGGATACCACCCGGCACGGCGGCTCCAGTCAATTCGCCGAACCCGCTGGGGCCTGGCGCGCCTGCGGACAGGAAACCGGCACGGACGATCAAAGGCTTCGGGACTCTTGTCGATCCCGACGGCGACTGCCTGGTCAAGGAAGCCAGCGGCAAGTTGACGATCAAAATCCCCAAGACCTGGCACGACCTCACGCACACGGCCTATTACAGCCAGCTCAACGCCCCGCGGATCCTGCAAGACGTCAAAGGCGATTTCTCGCTGGAGGATAAAGTCGCGACATTCGAATCGCCCAGCGGCAAAGCGCTGACAGGCGGCATCGTGGCCTTCGTGAGTTCGGGCTTACTCGTTTGGCAAGACGAGCGAAACTTCATCCGCCTCGAGCGGAGAGCGTATAACAAGCGGCTGTACGTCTGGCTGGAGCGATTTCAAGACGGCAAACCGGTCGTGCAACTCGGCAATGACATCGAAGACCACGACACCTGGCTGCGCGTGACGCGCTCCGGCGATCGGTTCCAGTTCTTCACCAGTCCGGACGGCAAGCAATGGCACGAGCTGCTGGCGGAAGTCATCAAATTGAACCCGGAAGTGAAAGTCGGCGTCTCGGCGATCAACAGCACGGCCACGGAGTTCTCCGTGAATGTCGAGAATCTGAAACTGGTCGAGCGGCCTCAATAGAGCGGCGGGTTGTTCGGCACTCTCGCACCTGCCAAAAGATCTTCTAAAAAAATAGACGCCAGCCGCTTGACATGGCTACATGATGTCGCCATATTAACGCACTGCGGCGGCGCGCTTCCGCAATGCCTGCGGCGTGGGGACCGCGGCGCGACCCGCGCAGCCGCTTTTTTTCACATTCTCGCCGAGCGGATGCTCCGCTCGTTCTCTTCGCTCTCGGAAAGGCAGTGACGCCATGAACGTGCTCCGCGGTGCGGTTCGGTTGGTCGGTCAGCATTTTCGGGCCCTGGTGCTGTTGAACGTGGTCTACTTCGGCCTGGTGGGCAGCGGCATGGCCTACGGAGCGTGGGACCGCGAGGCGCAGAGCTCCGTGAGGTGGCAGGCGGGGGACGAAGCGGCAAAGGTCCTGCCCGGAGTGGTCGACGCCTACCAAGGCGGACGCGTGCTGAGGGCGATCGGCTGGACGTTTGGCGTGAATCTAATCGTCGGCAGTCTGTTGGTGATCACGCTGCCTTCGCTCCTTTTGCCCTTCAGTGGCGTGGCGACCGCGGCGCTGCGGGCGGTGATGTGGGGAATCGTGTTCGCTCCCAAGCTGGGGCCGTTCAACGTGGCAGGCCTGGTCTGGGGTTTGCTCGTCGGAGCGGTGATGCTGCTCGAGGGGGAAGCCTACGTGCTGGCCATGCTCGGCTCCTATCTGCACGGCAAGGCAGTGCTCAGCCCCAGCAGCGTGGGCGCGATCACGCGCTGGCAGGGATACAAACAGGGAGTGGGACGCTTAATGCGTCTCTATCCGCTCATCGCCGCAGTGTTGGCCGTGGCCGCGGTGTGGGAATCGGTGACGGTGATTTACGCGCTGCCGCGGTTACGGTGAACAGTCTCATTCCGCTCGGCCTCTCCTTCGTCGAGCCTTACGCCGCTCGCTTTTGCCCCGACCCGCCTACGGCCGGTGCCCGCAACGCTCGCTGGGTAGGGTTTTTGCGCTCGGCCCCTCCCGACCCGCAGCATGCTTCGCATGCTGCAAGTACCCCGGGGCCTCACGCCGCTCGCTCTTGCCCC
>DATJTR010000276.1:0-5801 GCA_035503215.1 Pirellulales bacterium | reverse complement strand
ACGCTGGTGAGCGTGCCGGTCGGCACGAGGCCGAAAACCGAGCGCCAGGCGAAAGCGCCCAGGTTGAAAGCGCTCAGCCCGAAGCCGTTCCGCTCGACATCACCCAGTTGGTTCTGGACCATCACGAAATCCTCTATCGCTATGCCTATCGTCTGACCGGCTCGGCGGCCGACGCCGAAGACCTGACCCAGCAAACGTTCCTGGTGGCTCACCAAAAGCTGGACCAGGTACGCTCCGCGGCCTGCGTGCGAGGGTGGTTGTTCACGGTACTGCGCAACGGATATTTCAAAAGTCGTCGGCGAACGCTCCCCTTGGCCGCGGCCAGCTTGGGCTTCGACCTCGACACGATCGCCGCCGCGGCGGTGAAAGAGCGTCCGATCGACAGCGTAGAACTGGGCCGGGCCCTGGCCGAGCTGACTGACGAATTCAAATTGGTTCTCCTCCTGTTTTACTTCGAACAGCGGTCTTATCGCGAAATCGCCGACATTCTCGACTTGCCGATCGGGACGGTGATGAGCCGTTTGTCTCGTGCCAAGGGGCACCTGCGGGCGAAGTTGTTTTCGATCGCCGACGACACGGGCAAAGTGGTGAATGACCCCAGCGGAAACGGCAGAGATACACTTCATGCGTGACGAGCGGTTTTCTGACGCGTTCGACGCCTGCCGCCCCGGCAGCCGCGATCTTGACGAACCCGAAATGGCTGCCCTGGCCGATGCTCTGGCCAGCGATCCGGTCCTGCGTGCCGAGTTCGAGGCCAGCTGTCGGCTCGACGTCCGATTGAGCGAGGCGTTTGCCGCCGTCCCGGTTCCGGTTGGCCTGGCCGATCGCCTGCTGGCCAATCTACGAACGAGCACGCTGCAAACCGCCGCCGCCGAGGCCACTGCCGCGGCAGCATCGATCCTGATGGACGCGCGAACCGTCGTCGTTCGCACCCCCGCCAGTCCGATCGATCGGCTGGCGCAGCTTCCGCCGGTCCAGCGAGTCTCGCGGCGGCGAATCGTTTTGGCCGCGGCGGCAGCGCTGCTGGTGACCACCGGAGCGTGGGTCGCGTTGCACGTGCCGTCTTCCCAGTCGTCGGGCGAACTCACCAGCGACGCGGCCGATTGGTTTGCCGAGCTGGGCGACGCCTGGCAGCCGCCGGCCCAGGCCCCGGCCGATTTGCCGCTGGCCAGCGCGATCGTCGGCCGTGTCCGCGGCTGGCAGCCCTTGGCCCGCTCGATCGCCAAGCGCGGCGTGGTCTACAGCCTGGCGCAAGGCGCGAAATCGCGGGCCGTACTGTTCGTGTTGCCGGGCCGCCGAGCCGGCTTGCCGCCGACCGCACCCTTCGATCCGCAATCGGCGACCGGCGGACTATCGATCAGCGCCTGGCAATCGCAAGGCCTGGTCTACGTGCTGGTCGTCGAAGGCGATCCGCGCGCCTATCGTCGCCTGCTCAACCCCGGCCGCCAGCCACTGGCCTGACGAAGCGCCCGTAGTGCCTCATTCGCCCCACTAGCCGACGCGCCAGCGAGGGCCTCTGACGCCATTCCGCGCGTACTGGCTGGTCCACGCGAGAGCACCGGCCGCATTCCCTTGCGCGTACTCGCCGCAGGCGGGTGGCTTCGGGTTAGCGTTCGCGCTTTGCCTCCCCCTTGAGGAGCGGCGCGAGATCGATCGCCTGGAGCGGCCTGGCCGATACGGGGGGCGCACCGAGCGCCAGCCGGAGTTCGAGCGCGGCCGGCTCGAAAATCATTGTCTGAATCGTCAGCTCGCCTTGATTCGCCTGGTCGAGCTTGTGCTGCACGTCGGCCAGCGACAGACGATCGGAGCCGAACGCCTGGGAGAGCGATTCGTACCGCCGGCAAGCCCGGGGCGGGCCAAGTCGATCGGTGCGAAAATGATTCGTGCAGGCACAAAAGCCCGCTTCGGCCTCGCGGCGCATCACGTCCTTGTGCGTCAGCTCGAACACGGCCACGGTTTTCGGGTCGCAGATGGCCATGTTGCACATGCTCGTGCGGTGGAAAGTGCCCAAGAGTTTTTCGGCTTCCTCGACCGTGGCACATTCTTCCAGCACGCGGCGGAAGGAGAACGAGAGCGGCGTGCCCGTCGGATCGAACCGGGGCGAACCGTCTCCCGCCTCGTTCACTTCCAGTTGGGCCACGGCCAGGCCGGCATCGTTCATGCCCGACAGGCAGCCCAGGTAGCCAGGAAACGTGACCGAGGCAAAGGCGTGCTTTCCCTGCCCGTGATAGACGACCACGACGCCGACGCGATCCAAAAACCCGAGATTCGGAAAATCCATGTTCCGGCCAAACACCACCTCGCCGGTCGCCGAATGCGCGCCGTCGATCAGCAGCGCCGAGCAACCGCCGATCTTAGCGATGTCGTAGCCGACGTTCCCGGCGAGCAGAAAGTCGTAGCGGATGCCCGCGCTCTTGGCTACCGCCTTCATTTCGGCCAGATGAGCGGGCGGGACGCGGTCGGCCAGCACCGTCCCCAGGCTGAGCAACAGTGGCGAATGGGCCGGCAGGCCGAAACCCTCGACGATCGCTTCCTCGCGCTCGTTCATGTCGTGCAGCGGGCCGGCCAACAGCGCGCCCAATTGTTCGCCCATCTGCCGCGGCGTGCCGCGCACCACGACCACCGGCACATTGCCGATCATCTCCAGCGATCCCTCTCCATGCCGTGCCGGCGTGAACTCGAACGGTTTTCGTTCCTCGGCCGCAGCCACTCCGGCAATCGGTGCCGCCGCCGCGAAGAGCAGCAACAATGCTGCCACCAGCCGGCACACGCTCCGTGCGGATCGATTCTTCTCACACATTCTGTTTCCTCCCTGAAAGTGGCCGTCGTCGGCTCCGCGAATTCCGGATTTGACACGCGGCCGACGAGCCACGTTTCAATTGCCTTGAATTCTACACGCGGGGCTGCTGGCAGACGAGTCAGCGTGCCAGTGCGACTATTTGTCCGACACCTGGCCGGGCTCGATCACGAGTGCCCGCAGATGGGCAATCTCCTTCTCATTGACCGCGAACAGAAAACGATTTTGAGTGGGGTCGAAGGTAATGCATCCTCCCTCGGTTGCCTTTGCAACTCGCTGGCGGAAGACCTCGCCGCCGTCGCTCGCGCGCCAAGCGACGATTTCCCCCTCCGCCAGGGCTGCCACGTACTTGACGTCTTTTGATGCTGCGAAATAGCCAAACGACCCGCTGTAGTTGTCGGTAGTCAAACGATGCGTCCGGCCGCCGTCATCCTTCAGGTAGAGTCCCCTCCCCCACCCGATCTTGAACACTTGTTTCTCCCAGAGCCGCGGAGTGGTCGAATAAGAGAACTCGGCACGGTCGAAGTTGTCGATCTCTGTGCCATCGGTGCCGAACACCTTGTAAAACTCGTCCCAGATTTCGACACGGAACCGCGTTCCCGCACGATTGAATCGCAGCGTGCCATCGCGGATGGGCGATGGGAGTTCAATATCGCGCAGAGTCTCTCCCTGCGCCGTGTCGACGACAAACACGTGACAGCCGCCCGGGAGCCCGTAGCAGCCGACTACCACGGTGTGGCCGTCCGGCGAGAGCGTCATGGAGCCGCAACGATGATCTGCGAGAAGGGCGTACGACTTCACAATTTTTCGCGCCGCGAGATCCCACTCAGAAAGCGCCGCAGCGCTGTACGCCACCAACAGCCTGCCTGTCGACGGGCAGACTGCAATGGAGTGCGCGCTTCGACTGAAATCGAATAATTCAGCGACCCGAAAGACATTCTCGGCTGGCTGGGGTGCCTCGTCGGCAAAAACCGCCTCGCCGGCCATACACAGCGCGGCAAGAATGGCAGCCGACCGGAGCGACCATCGGCCGACGCTAGGGCCTCGGGCGACAAGGTTGGAAATCCGCCGCATCATTGCCGGTGCCTTTTTCTTCAGTAACGTCTTGCATATCGCCCGAGCGCGCTCAATGCCAGACGCCCACGTGTCCGCGAATGGCGCGCAGCTTTTGAACCCCGCGATCGGTTACGCGCGTCGAATCGATCTGCAACTCGACCAGGTCTTCGAGGCCGTACAATTGGGCTAGCCCAGTGTCGGTGATTTCCGTCCCACTCAGCTCCAGAATTCCAAGCTTATTCAGTCCCCGAAGCGCAGCTAATCCCTGATCGGTGATTCGCGTTCCGTTCAGACAAAGGGTCCTCATTCTCTTTAGCGCGCCGACGTAAACCATCCCGGCATCGGTCACCAGTGTCGCGTCGAGGGTCAAGACGCCAAGATCAGGAAAGCCGGGCAGCATCGCCAGCCCCTTGTCGGTGATTGCCGTGTTGCCGACACCAAGCCGCCACAGCCCGCGAAGTCCCTTTAGCTTTGCGAGCCCCGCGTCGGTGATTTGCGTCCCGTTCAATTCCACGCAGCCGAGCTTGCGCAGGCCTGCGAAGCAGCCCACGCCTACATCCGTGATTCTGGTGTCGTCCAAACGGACAAATTCCAAGTCGGTCAGCCCCGCGATGTTCGCCAGGCCCTTGTCGGTAATCTTGCTGCGGCAGAGCTCGAGGACGCGCAGGTGCGGCAATTCTCGCAGATGAACCATGTCGGCGTCGGTGAATCCTCGCCCGCCGCTAATCCGATCGCAATCACCCCCTTCCTCAGAGTAAGCGACGTTGCAGCCAAGCCTTTCGAGCGCCGCGATAGCCGCGGCCTGGCGGTCCAGACGCCCAGCGGGGTTGCCGACTTGGGGCCCGCTCGCGGCGAGAACGAAGAAGAAGAGGGCCGCAAACGCGCCGACCCACACCATCAAAATCGCTGGGCGTCTGACCATCGCCATTTCCGTATTTCCCACCCGGTGGCGTGAACCCATTCTCACTGCTTGCGGAACCGCCGATACTCCTAGTTTATCGCGCGCCGCTGGTGGCCGCACCAAGCGTGGGCCGGCCTCCCCCTGCTGGCAGCCTTGGGCATGGTCAACTAAACTGATCGATACACCCCGGCGCGCGAACTCGCGCACCCAATGCGTCCCGCCTGGAAACTCGATTCTTGCCAACTCGCCTGCTTTCTCTTCGTTCCCGCGTCGCCGCGCTGCTTGTCGCGGTCATCGCCTTGTGGTGTGCCGTGCGGAATGCCGCGGCCGACGATCCGCTCCTCACTCCGCCGGGGATCGCGAAGGTCGAGCCGCTGGAACTGAAGGATGGCGACCGCGTCGTCCTGCTGGGCGGCACGCTCATCGAACGCGAACAGCACTACGGCTATCTCGAAGCCGGGCTCGTGAGCCGCTTTCCCGGCCGCAAGATCACGGTCCGCAATCTTGCCTGGAGCGGCGACACCGTGTGGGGCGAAGCCCGCGCCGGCTTCGGCACCCCGGCCGACGGATTCAAGCAGCTCGTGGCCCAGGTGACCGCGGCCGAGCCGACCGTCATCCTGGCCCAGTATGGCGGCAACGAAGCGTTCGCCGGTCCAGATGGGCTCGATCGGTTTCGTGCTGGCCTCGGCACGCTGCTCGACGCCCTGGCGGCGACCAAGGCCCGCATCTATTTGCTCTCGCCACTACGGCACGAGAACTTGGGGCCTCCGCTGCCCGATCCCGCCGCGCACAACGCGAATCTGCAACTTTATTGCGACACGATTGGCCAGATTGCCGCCCAGCGGCATATTCCTTATGTCGATTTGTTCCGTAGCATCGTCTTTCAAGAGCTGGCGTCTCCCACGATCCGGCTCACCGACAACGGCATCCATCTCACGGCCGTGGGCTACTGGCGCGCGACGCCCCGGATTTTGGCCGCGCTCGGTTTGCCCGAGGAGCCGTGGAGCGTTTCGATCGACGGCCTGACCGGCCAGGTGACCAAAACCA
>DATJTR010000275.1:0-2541 GCA_035503215.1 Pirellulales bacterium | reverse complement strand
CCGCCCGGCCCCCGGCGTCCGAGCCGGTCAATCGCCAGCCGTCCTGTCCCAGCACTTCGGCCAGCGACCGCATGCCGGCACCGGCGGCACCGATCAGGTGCACGCGGCGACCGCTCGCGGTGCTCGCCGCCAACTCGAAGCCGTCTTGCCGATTGACGCAAATCACGTCGAGCCTCGAAGTGTCCCAACCCGTGCCCGAATCCCGCGGCAGCTCCGTACCTCCGTAGGTCAGGCCTTGGCCTGACACTCCCGTTTCGCACGCCACGCGCGGCTCGGGCGACGAAATTGTCAGGCCCTGGCTTGACCTACCGACGCTCGAATTGCCGCGGTGCCGGCAACCCGCCGGCAGCGTTTCCAAAATGCCGGCGGGATGATACGGGCGATCGTCGGCGGCTGTCAAACTGAATCCGCCGCCGCGGCCGTGCGCGGCGCAAGCGAAAAACCGGCGGCCATTTACGGTTGGCGCCCACCAGCCTCGCGGGGACTATCCCAATTTTGCGAAGCAAAATGGGATAGTCCCCTTCGCCCCTGCCAGCAACTCTGCAGTCCCGCGCTCAAGCACCCCAACGCGAGAGGGCTGCTCCACTCGACGCCAACTCCCTACAATGAACGTAGAAAACCACTTCGTGCGTCCTTCGAGGTTTCAATCCATGGCAGACGCGGGCATCCTCTCGCTCCAGTTTCCAGAACCCGACATCGCCGTTCTCACGTTCGACGATCCCCATAAAGGGGCCAACGTGCTATCAAGCGGCGTGCTGGCGGAGTTGGCCCGGCACCTCGACGACCTGGAAAAGCGGACCGGCCTGGCAGGACTCATCATCCGCAGCGGCAAGCCGGGCTCGTTCATCGCCGGCGCCGACCTGCGCGAGTTCGCCGCCTCGTTCGACGTTCCCCGCACGCAAATCGTCGAAATGTGCCATCGCGGGCGAAAACTGTTTCAGCGGCTGTCGGCGTTTCCCGCGGTCACCGTGGCGGCGATCGACGGCATCTGCGTCGGCGGCGGGGCCGAGTTGGCCATCTGGTGCGACCGGCGGATTCTGACCGATCACGAAAAAACCCAATTCGGGTTTCCGGAGGTCAAGTTGGGCCTGTTTCCCGGCTGGGGGGGGACCGCCCGGGCGTCGCGAATCGTCGGGCTCGGCAACGCCGTCGAGATGATCACCAGCGGCGAATCGATCGATGCCCACACGGCCGCCGCGATGAATCTGGCGAACGACGTCGTGACGGCCGCCGGCGACACCGCCCCCTTGGCCGACCGTTTGCTCGCCGCCGCCATCCGCATGGTGCGGGCCGAGGCCGCCTCGGGCGACTACCGGAAGGATCGCCAGCGTTGGGCTGGCCCGATCGTGGAAAGCGAAACCGAACTTGGCTTTCTCGGCGCTACGGCCTCGGGATACATCCAGCAGAAAACCGGCGGGCATTATCCCGCGCCGCTGGCCGCGCTCGAAATCATGCTCGGCGCCGCCGGCCTGCCGATCGACGCCGCCTGCGACCAAGAAGCCGAGGGAATGGCCGGCCTGTTCGGCACGCCGGTCAATCGGGCCCTGATCAATGTCTTCTTCCTCACCGATCACAACAAAAAAGATCAGGGGGTCGATCGCCCGGGGGTCGCGGCCCATCCCGTGAAATCGGTCAGCGTCATCGGCGCCGGCATCATGGGGGCCGGCATCGTGGCGGCCAATCTCCGCCGGCAGGTGCCCGTAGCCGTCAGCGATGCGGCCGAAGCCGCGCTGGCCGGCGGCGTCCGCCAGGTGCTGGAAGAAGTCTCCTACAACAAACAAACCAAACAGCCCGACGCCGAGCGCGCCATCCGCTTCGCACCCCTCTTGAACGCCACCACCTCCGACGCCGAATTGGCTCGGGCCGATCTCGTCGTCGAAGCGGTGGTCGAGAACGTCGACGTCAAGAAAAAGGTCTATGCCCGGCTCGAGCCGCTGTTGGCCGATACGGCCGTGCTGGCCTCGAACACCTCGACGATTCAAATCACCAAACTGGCTCAGGGGCTGAAGCGGCCCGATCGGTTCGTCGGCATCCACTTCTTCAACCCGGTGCGCAAGATGCCGCTGGTCGAAGTGATCCGTGGCCGCGAAACGAGCGACGAAACCATCGCCACGGCCGTGGCCTACGCCAAGGGCATCGGCAAGTCGCCGATCGTCGTCCACGACGGCCCCGGCTTTCTCGTCAATCGCCTGCTCTTCCCCTATTTGAACGAGTCGTTGGAACTGCTCAGCGAAGGAGCGTCGATCAAATCGATCGAGCGAGCCTCCACCGAGTTCGGCATGCCGATGGGCCCCTTGGCTTTGTACGACATGGTCGGGCTCGACACTTCGGTCTACGCCGGCCGCGTGCTGTGGGAGGCCTTTCCCGATCGCACCGGGGCGTCGCCGATTCTGCCGGCAATGGTCAAGGCGGGCCGGCTTGGCCAGAAGAGCGGCCGCGGCTTTTTCCTCTATCGCGACAAGAAAGGGCGCAGCGAGCCCGATCCCACGTTGAACGATTGGCTGGCCACCTACCGACGCGGCGAGCGCAAGTTCACCTCCG
>DATJTR010000274.1:0-6175 GCA_035503215.1 Pirellulales bacterium | reverse complement strand
TTCGACCGCAAACAGCCGCTCGGGGCCTGCCCAGCTCTATGCAACCGGCAAACTTTGCCCCGTGACGGGTGAAAACCGGCCGGAGAACCGCCAAAGTTTCGCTCTTCTACGGGCCCGGTAATCTTTGCGCCTAAGTAGCTCTAACCCATTTGGCGAAAATTACTTCCGCGATTCTCAAGGGTGCTTCCACGGGCTGCCGATACGGTAGGTGTTACTCACCCGAGGATCGCGTGCCGCCAGGCACGACAAAGGGCGCGTCAGGCAACCGGATCGGACTTTTCGAGTCAAGGATTGGCTCGACCGGTTCTGGCGCAATCAACCGTGTGAGCTGTTGGTTCCGACCTTCGTACCCCACGCGACACTCCAGTAGCGTCCCGCCAGCGACCCGAAACCGAACCTTGTCGGGTTCAGCCGTGAGGCGGAAAGCCGCCTCGTGCTCGGTCGAGCGAGCACGAAGCGACTCGCGACTAGGAGAAGGATGCCGGATCGGCAGTTCCATAGTTAAAGGAGACGTTGCTCGATGAAATGGAACATGTTCTTTGGAGCGCTCGTAGTCAGCGTTGGCCTCTGCGGCCAAAGCCTCCACGCGGGGCTGTTGGAACGCATGCTTGGCCTGAATGACTGCGGTTGCGGCTGCGGCTGTGGCTGTGCCGCCGAACCTTCTTGCGGTTGCGACAAAGGTTGCGAACCGTCTTGTGCTTGTGCGGCTGCCGAGCCCAGCTGCGGCTGTGCCGCTGCTGCTCCCTCGTGCGAAGCGGCTGCTCCGAGCTGCGGCTGTGCCGCTGCTGAACCGAGCTGCGGCTGTGCGGCTCCGAGCTGTGGTTGTGGCTCTGGCTGCGGCTCTGGCTGCGGTTGCCATCGCCACCACTGCCACAAGCACTGCTTCTGCATCCGTCCGCTGGACAACCTCCACAACGCTTGCCACGCTCTGTTTGCTTGCCATCGCTGCTGCAAGCCGAGCTGCGGCTGTGGCTGTGGTGCTCCTTCGTGCGGTTGCGCTGCTGCCGAACCCAGCTGTGGCTGTGCGGCGGCTGCTCCTTCGTGCGAAGCGGCTGCTCCTTCCTGCGAAGCGGCTGCTCCGAGCTGCGGCTGTGCGGCTGCTGAGCCGAGCTGCGGTTGCGCTGCTCCGAGCTGCGGCGGTTGCTGCCACAAGCATCACTGCTGCCGTCCGATTCTGGCTGACCTGTTCGCTTGCCATAGCTGCTGCCGCAAGAGCTGCGGCTGCGGCTGTGCGGCTCCGTCGTGCGGCTGCGGCTGTGCGGCTGCCGAGCCGAGCTGCGGTTGCGGTGCCGCTACTTCGTGCGGCTGCGGTGGTGGTGCTACTTCTGCTCCGGCTGCGACTTCCGCTCCGGACGCTGCCCCGATGCCCCCGGCTCCCGCTGCCGATCCTTCGGCTTCGATCAAGAGCAAGCGTCGCATCGTGGCCGCCAGCAAGGTGGTTCACCGCGACTAATTGCGGATTGCAAGCTTGACGCCCCTTGTCTGCCTGGGAGAGACCTCTCTCCCAGGCAGACTTTTTTTATGCGCTTCGGGCGGCGGTGCCGTGCTTCCCAAACTCCTGTCGCAGCACGCCGGCGCAATCGGGCAGGGAGATTCGACGCAGACCAGGCGTTTCAATGCGATGTTGCTCGGGGGGTGTCTAGCCCAAGGCTTGGCCCCCTCGCTACGATAGCACTTGCGTGCGAGGTGAAATCCATTCCCCTCGCATTGGTCCGCAGCCTCACGAAACGACCTCCAGCGCACGGCAGTCCGTGGACAACTCGGTTGGATTCGCCGGTCTGCACGTTTCGGCCTTCGAAAGCCGCCGTGCTCCTGAAATGGCCCGGCTCATCGAGCGCGCCGGCGGCATCCCTCACGTCAGCCCCTCGATGCGCGAGGTCCCCATCGCCGAGAACCGGGCCGCGATTGATTTTGCCAATCGCCTGGTCACCGGCCAGGTCGACATCGTCGTCTTCATGACCGGCGTCGGCGTCCGCCACCTGGTCGCTGAAACCGAACGCCACGTGCATCGCGAGCGGTTTCTGGCAGCCCTGTCTGACGTGACGACCATCGCCCGCGGGCCAAAACCCGTGGCCGTGCTCAAGCAGTTTGGCCTCGAGCCGACGGTTCGCGTCCCCGAACCCAACACCTGGCGGGAAGTATTGGCCACCGTCGACCTTTGCGTCCCCGTGGCTCAGCAGACCGTCGGCCTGGTGGAATATGGCCGGGCGAACGCCAGTCTGGTCGCCGGGCTGGAGGCTCGCGGTGCCCGGGTTGAAACCGTGCGCGTCTATCGCTGGGATCTGCCCGAGGACGTCGCTCCGCTTTCGGAAAACGTCCGGGCGATTGCCGCCGGCCAACGGCAGGTGGCCTTGTTCACGTCGAGCCACCAGGTGGTCAACATGCTCCGCGTGGCCGAGGAACTGGGCGTGGCCGATAAGGCCCGGCAATCGCTGCATCGCATGGCGATCGCATCGATCGGCCCCACCACCAGCGAAACGTTGCGCGAACTCGATCTGCCGGTTGATCTCGAACCCGAGCACAACAAGATGGGGCAATTGGTCGCGTTGGCCGCCGAGCGTTCACGCGAGGTGTTGGCCAAGAAACAGCAAACGCCTGTCCCAGGACTTGTCCTGCCGCCGCGGGCACGCGTTCAACATGGAGCAGAAGCACGCGCCGCCATCGTGCCGCCCGCTAGCGAGGTCGCCAAACCCGGCGTCGCCGCCGACAGTTTGTTTTTGCGGGCATGCCGCCAAGAACCTGTCGAGCGAACGCCGATCTGGTTGATGCGGCAGGCCGGCCGCTACATGAGCGAATACCGCGAAGTGCGCCGGCAGACCACATTTCTCGAGCTATGTAAAAACCCCCAGCTTTGTGCCGAAGTCATGCTGACTGCCGTCGACCGCCTGGGTGTCGACGCGGCGATCATCTTCTCCGATTTGCTGCCGATCCTCGAGCCGCTCGGCTTTGAGCTCGAGTTTGCCGAAGGAGAAGGGCCGGTCATTCACAATCCGTTGCGCGCCGCCGACGATCTCGCCCGGCTGCGGCCGCTCGCCGACGTGGGTTCGCTTGAATTCGTCGTGGAAACCGTGCGGTTGACGCGGGCCGGCTTGCCCGCACACATTCCGGTGATCGGTTTCGCCGGTGCCCCGTTTACCCTGGCCAGCTATGCGATCGAAGGGGGAGCCAGCCGCCAATACCTGCATACCAAGGGACTCATGTATCGCGATCCCGGCGCGTGGCACGAATTGATGAGCACGCTGGCCCGCGCGGTAACGATCTATCTCAACGCGCAAATCGCGGCAGGAGCCGAGGCGGTGCAATTGTTCGACAGTTGGGTCGGCACGCTCGGTCCGGAAGACTATCGACGCAGCGTGCTGCCGTATACCCAGGCCGTCATCGCCGGATTGACGCGCGGCGTGCCGGTGATCCATTTCGCAGCCGGCAACCCAGCCTTGCTGCCGCTGGTGGCCGAAGCGGGGGGCGACGTGCTGGGCATCGATTGGCGCGTCGATCTCGACACTGCTTGGAACCTGGTCGGGCACGATCGTGCCGTGCAAGGAAATCTCGACCCTGCGGTGCTGCTGGCCGATCGCGACGAAATCCGCCGCCGCGCGGGTGAAGTTCTCACGCAGGCCGCCGGCCGAGCGGGACATATTTTCAACCTGGGCCACGGAATTCATCAGCAGACGCCGGTCGAAAACGTGATTGCCTTGATCGAAATCGTCCGCGAGATCAGCTCCCGATCGTCCAAGCCGTCCTAAGACTGGATTCCTGACAGCCCAAAAACCCGTCACGTTCCGGCCGCACCGTTCTTCTCCCCTCAGGACCCATCGACATGAAGCTCCAAGGCAAAACAGCACTCGTCACAGGCGGTGGCACCGGCATTGGCGCCGGGATCGCCTTGGCTCTGGCAGCCGAAGGTTGCCGCGTGGCGCTCGCCGGCCGACGGTTGGAAAAACTGCGCGAGGTCGCCGCTCGCTCGACCAGTGGTCCGGCCATGCTCGTGCATCCGGTTGACGTCGGCGATCGGGCCAGCGTCGAAGAGCTGTTCCGCTGGGCGGAGGGTGAACTGGGGCAGATCGATATTCTGGTCAACAGCGCCGGCGTCAACTTCCCCCGCCGCACGATGGCCGACATGGAACCCGCGACCTGGGACAAGATCATGACGATCAACGCCAGTGGAGTTTACGACTGCATCCGCTGCGCGTTGCCGGCCATGCGCAAGAGACGCGACGGCTTGATCGTCAACATCTGCTCGACCGCGGGCAAACGCACTTCGATGCTGGCCGGCGTTGCCTATTGCGCCTCGAAATTCGCCGTTTCCGCTCTTTCATCGACCGTGGCCCTGGAAGAAGGAAAAAACGGCATCCGGGTCACCAGCATTTGCCCCGGCGAAGTGGAAACGCCGATTCTCGACGATCGGCCCATCAAGCCGACCGCTGAACACCGAGCCCGAATGCTACAGCCCGAGGACGTCGCCGCTGCCGTGCTGATGATCGCTTGCCTGCCGCCGCGGGCTCACATCGCCGAATTGGTGATCAAGCCGGTCGGGCAAGATTATGACTAATTCGCCCGGCACCCAAGCCTGGGATGCCGTGCATGGCGACCAACCAGCAAGCGTAGATGGGGCGCCCGGCGGACCTCGCCGCGCTGCACAGTTCGGAATGGCATGCCATGACTCGCAAATTGCCAGGATCGTGCGGCGCTGCTTCATCTCCATCGGTTCCTGAGGTTCGCGTTCAGGTCTGCAACGCTTCGGAGATCGACGCGGCAGGCCAGTACGTGTTGTATTGGATGATCGCCACTCGGCGAACCGAGTGGAACTTCGCTTTGCAGCGGGCGGCCCAGTGGGCTCGAGAACTGAAAAAGCCGCTCGTGGTTTTCGAGCCCCTGCGTGTTGGCTACCGCTGGGCAAGTGATCGACTGCACCGCTTCGTGATCGATGGCATGGCCGAGAACGCGGCCCACATCGCCGCGCTCAAGAACCCGGGTCTGATCTACTATCCCTATGTCGAACCGGCCGCCGACGCCGACAAGGGACTGCTCTTTGCCTTGGCCGAACGGGCGTGCCTGGTGGTCACCGACGATTTTCCGTGCTTCTTCTTGCCCCGCATGGTCGAGGCCGTCGCCAGCCGGCTTCCGGTGCGGCTGGAACAAGTCGATTCGAACGGACTGCTGCCCTTGCGGGCGACCGATCGGGTGTTCACCACCGCACGATCGTTTCGAGCCTTTTTGCAAAAGGAATTGCCGCCGCATCTTCGCGAACTACCGCTCGCCGATCCGCTCAAGAAGCTGAAGCTGCCGGCGATGAAGGGTTTGCCGCGCGAAATCACCCGCCGCTGGCCGGCTGCGTCGGCCAAACTGCTCGCCGGCGACGCGTCGCAGCTCGCGGCGTTGCCGATCGATCACTCGGTCGGCGTGGTCGAAGATCGTGGCGGTGCTTCGGCGGCCCGGCGGCGGCTCAAGCGATTTCTCGACCGCCATCTGGCCGGCTATGCTGCCGGGGCGAACGATCCCGACGCGGAGAATCGGAGCGGGCTCTCTGCCTATCTTCATTTCGGCCACATCTCGCCATTCGAAGCATTTCATGCGTTGACGACGCAGGAGCGTTGGTCTCCCGAGCAGCTCGGTGAGAAGACTGGCGGCCGTCGCGAAGGATGGTGGGGCATGAGCGAGGGGGCCGAGGCCTGGCTCGACGAACTGATCACTTGGCGCGAGCTGGGCTACAACATGACCGCGAACCGTCCGCACGATTACGATCGCTATGAATCGCTGCCCGACTGGGCGCGAAAGACGCTTGAGAAACACGTTCGCGATCGCCGCGAATATACTTACTCGCTCGACGAATTCGCGGCGGCGAAAACGCACGACCCGATTTGGAATGCCGCTCAGACGCAGCTCTTGCGCGACGGCCGCATCCACAATTACCTGCGGATGCTATGGGGAAAAAAGATTCTCGAGTGGTCGGCCACGCCCGCGGAAGCGCTCGACGTGCTCATCGAACTCAACAACCGCTACGCGGTCGATGGCCGCAATCCCAACAGCTACAGCGGCATTTTTTGGTGCCTGGGCCGCTACGATCGCCCGTGGGGGCCCGAGCGGGCGATCTTCGGCACGGTGCGCTACATGAGCAGCGAAAACACCGCCAGAAAACTGCATCTGGCAGGGTATCTCGAGCGCCACGGGCAGCAAC
>DATJTR010000273.1:0-4243 GCA_035503215.1 Pirellulales bacterium | reverse complement strand
CAGTTTTTCGTCGGCCGTCGCCGCGTGCCGCTCGACCTTGGCTGCGAGTTCCGACAGCGTGCAGGCCAGGTCGCCGGTCAATTCAATCTCGGGCCGATAATCGCGATCGACGTCGGCCGGCACCGCGTCGAGGTGAATCAGTTTTCGCCGGCGCCCGCGGTTCCACAGTGCCGGCTCATATTCGACCGGGTCGTAGCCGACGGTCGCCACCACGTCGGCCGCGTCCAAAAGCTGATCGGCAAGCTGCGTATGGAACAAACCAACCCGGCCGCCAAAACGCGCGAAATGCTCGCGCGGCACGACGCCGGCTCCTTGATAGGTGCAAACAACCGGCAGCCGAGCCTTGTCGAGCCATGCCCGCACCGCCGCCGCCGGCCGCGGCGCGCTGGCCGACTGACCCAACAGCAAAATCGGCCGTTCGGCCGCCGACAAGAGCCGTGCCGCGGCCGCGATCTTGTCCGCGTCGGCCGCACCCAGCGACTCGGGCTCGACCGGCGTGAGCACTTCGCCTTCGGCCGTCCCCAGCATGATGTCTTGTGGCACGCTGACGAAGGCCGCCCCCGGCCGCGGCGACTCGGCCGCGCGAAACGCGCCACCGATCACCTCCGAAACCGCGTCGGGCGAATCGATTTCGGCGCAGAATTTCGTGACCGGCCGCAGCAAGCTCACCGTGTCCATGCTTTGGTGCACGTGTTTGAGTCGATTGCACAGCGGCACCGCGCCGCCGATCGCCACGATCGGATCCCCTTCGGCCTGGGCCGTGGCCAGGCCGGTCACCAGGTTCGAGCAGCCTGGCCCCGACGTGACCAGCACCACCCCCGCCCGGCCCGTCATGCGGCCGATGCCGCCGGCAATGAACGCGGCATTTTGCTCGTGCCGGCAAACGATGGTGCGGATCTTGGAATCGACAAGCGTGTCGAACACCTTATCGACCTTGGCCCCCGGAATGCCAAACACATGGCGCACGCCCTGGGCTTCCAAGCTGTCGACGAGCAAGCGGGCCCCCGTTCGCTGGTGCGTGCCGCGGTTGGTGGTGCTCATTTCTCTTTTTTCCTTTCGGCTTTGGCCCCTTCGGCCGCAGCAAGTTCGGCGCCGGCATCGCGGCGCAGGTCGGCCTTGAGAAAATCCTCATTTTCACTCAGGGCGACGCGATAGTCTCCTTCGCGCGCCAGCCCGAGCCGCCAATCGCTGCCCCGGCATTCCAGCAGGTGGCCGCCATGCCGACGATCGGCCGAGAGAAAATGGAAATGATAGCCGGGCACCCCCAGCGCCCGGGCGTAGGTCGGCGTCCAAAAGCCGACCAAGGTGCCCGGTAGATCGTGAAATTCGAATTCGGGCTGCACCGCGGCCGCTTCGATCAGCGGCACTCCCTCGCGCGTTTTGCACATCGCTCGCAGGTGAACGTAATCGAACTGCCCATCGACGCGCAGGGCATAAAACAAATTGTCCGACACCCGCAGTGCATCGAATTGAGCCACCAGCTCGGCCAGGCCGCCGCAGCGGGCGAGATTGGCCGTGGCGTCGGGCTTAAACCAGGTGATCACCGCGAAGGGAATCGGCGTGGCGTCGTCGCATTCGTGGACCGAGCCATCCCCGCGGGCCCCATAGAAATGGCCATCGACGATCACCAGTTCGCCGTCGAGGTTTTCAAAAGTTCCCAACCCCAGGTCGCCATGCTCGCGGAGCGTGGCGATCTGCACCGCTCCTTGGTAGATGCCAGCAACCAGTGCGGACGACGTCGAAACCTGATACAGCGTGTGGTGCGAGATTCCCAGGTATTCGGCCAGCGCCCGGCCGACGATGTGCGCAGCCGGCTCGCCGGTCCGCCGGGCGCGTTCTGTGAGCGGCCGCCACAGTCCTTCGCCGATCGGCACCGAGAACTGGCCCATCTTCAGACTCCCTTCCGTTTGCGTGCCGCAGTGCGGCCCAAATGGGTGTTTCGATTCGTCAGTGTAGCCCCCCCACGTTTCTGGCAAAAGCTGGGGACGGCCCAAGCCGGTGCGCGGTCGCGTGGCATCGATTGTGCCACCCGCCAGATCGGGATGTGCCGATTGTTTGCAGACAGTCGGCCGCGCCACGGCAAAACATCGCGGATGCCCGGCCTGAGAACCGGCGCGATCGGCTCAATCGCTGTGGCCTGGACAAGCTGAACGTTTTCGCGGCAAAACGCCGAAATTTTCGCCAGCTTGCCGAAACGGCCAAGTCCCGGCGGCGACCGACGGGGTTAGATTTTTCGTAGAGTCAACCTTGTCGCCGCGGCGCACTTCTCACGGTTCCGTTCGGAACTCCGCCGCTTGCCGCAAGAGTCGGAAAGAGAGGGGGAGTGTTCTCATGTTTCGTATTCTTCTGTCCTTGGTCGTCTTGTTCGGTTTATCCCAGGTCGCCGCGGCACATGGTGGCGGCGGTGGCGGGGGACACGGTGGCGGCGGCGGTGGCGGCGGTGGCGGCGGTGGCGGCGGTCATGCCAGCGGCGGCCACGGTGGTGGTGGGCATAGCGGCGGGCACAGCGGTGGTGGACACAGTGGCGGACATGCGGCCGCGTCCCATTCGCAGGCACACAACCAGGCCCACCAGAAAGAAATGGCTCACGCCAAAGAGATGCTCCATCAGAAAGAGATGGCCCGCGCCAAAGAGCGGGCGAAAGAACTGGCCCACCTCCGTGAGCTCGCCCGTGCCCACGGAAGCCCGGGCAATCCGCACAGCCCCGCGGGCAGCCAGTTCGCCAAGGAGCATCCGCGTCGCGACGAAGTGAATTCGCGCGTGGCCGATCAACGTCAAGCCATCGAGCGCGGTCTGCGCGACGGCAAGCTCACGCCCAGCCAGGCCAAGCAGCTCATGGCCAATGATCGGTCGATCAAGCAGCAAGAACACGCCGATGTGCGTGCCAATGGCGGCTTTCTGACCAAGGCCCAGCAGCGGCAGTTCAACGGCGAGGAGAACGCCAACCGCTCCCTGCTCCGCAAAGACGAGGGAACGATCGCCAACCCCTTCGTCAGCCCGAAAGCCAATGCCGGCGGTCCGGCCACTGCGGCCAGCCTGGCCCACCCGGGTAATCCGCACAGCCCTGCGGGCAGCCAGTTTGCCAAGGATCATCCGCGTCGCGACGAAGTGAATTCGCGCGTGGCCGATCAGCGGCAAGCCATCGAGCGCGGCCTGCGCGACGGCAAACTCACGCCTAGCCAAGCCAACCAACTTTTGGCCAACGATCGGTCGATCAAGCAGCAAGAACACGCCGACGTGCGTGCCAATGGCGGCTTTCTGACCAAGGGCGAGCAGCGGCAGTTCAACGCCGAGGAAAACGCGAATCGCGCGCTCCTCCGCGGCGACGAGCACCCGGCGGCCCGGCCGGCCAGCCCGTCCACGGCGGCCAAACCGGCGACGCCTGCCAAATCGGCCAGCCCGGTCACTTCGGCCAGCCTGGCCACCTCAGGCAATCCGCATAGCCCTCCGGGCAGCCAGTTCGCCAAGGAGCATCCGCGTCGCGATGAAGTGAATTCGCGCGTCGCCGATCAGCGGCAGGCCATCGAGCGCGCCGTACGCGACGGCAAGCTCACGCCCAACCAGGCCAATCAGCTGTTGGCCAACGATCGGTCGATCAAGCAGCAAGAACACGCCGACGTGCGTGCCAACGGCGGCTATCTGACCAAGGGCGAGCAGAAGCAGTTGAACGGCGAGGAAAACGCCAACCGCTCGCTCCTCCGCGCCGACGAGCACTCGGCCAAGCCCTAATCGGCAGCCGAAGATCGCTTACTACGACTCATCAAACAACACCCCGCTCGGGCCTTGTGCTCGGGCGGGGTGTTTTTGTTTTTGCTCGACGGCCGATTCGGGCCGCGCTGCTCCCCGTTCTTCTCGGCATCGACGTCATTTCGCCACGTGCCGGCCCAGAAAGTCCCGCATCAGCCCGGCAATCTGGTCGCCCGCGCTCTCCAGCGCAAAGTGGCCGGCGTCGAGCAGGTGGAACTCCAAGGTCTTGAGGTCGCGCTTGTAGGGCTCGGCCCCGGCGGCGGGAAAAATCTGGTCGTTCGCACCCCAGGCGATCAGCATCGGCGGCTGGTGCTGGCGAAAGTAAGCTTGCCACTCGGGATAGTGGGGCGGATTGCTGCCATAGCTTAAAAACATATCGAGCTGGATCTCGTCGTTGCCGGGCCGGTCGAGAAAATACTGGTCGGTGATCCAACCGTCGGGCGCCACGAACTCGGGCTGCGGCACGCCGTGCGTGTATTGCCAACGCGTGGCCTCC
>DATJTR010000272.1:0-16540 GCA_035503215.1 Pirellulales bacterium | reverse complement strand
CGCGCCAAATAAAAACTCCCCAGCACGCCGCTACCAAGGTCGCTCCCTGCCCCAGCCCGTAGGAGATGGCGAAGCCGGCTTGTCCGGCGGCGACGATGCTCAGCGTCATGCCCACGGCCCAGGTGGCGCCGCCGGCGAGGCCGCAGAGATGGTCGCGTGGCGTGCCGCGAAAGTAATCCGCAGCCGTCAATGCACTGCCCCGAATTGGCCACCGCATGAGCACGGTGTTGAAGACGAAATTGCTGGCGAGCAAACCGGCGGCGAAAAACAACAGGGCGGCGTAGGGCCCGAGCTTGCCCGCTTCGAGATGATCGAAATCGCTCGACATCGAGGCGGCGACGAAGCGGTAAAAACTGCCCATCAAGATTCCGCTGACGAGTGACAACGCCAATCCTTTCGCGCCGACTGCTTTTTCTTCGCCCGGCCGACGGCGCTGGGCCAACGCCGCGCAAATCATCGCAGCCACGATCAGCGCCACGCCTGTGAACAGCAAGAGCGGGTTGCCCAGCGGATCGAACCAATAGTTGAGCACGACGCCCAGCACCAGGGCCAAACCGATGCCGACCGGAAAAGCGACCGCCATGCCGGCAATGTCGATCGCCGCGACCAGCAGGATGTTGGCGGCATTAAACACGGCGCCGCCGAGCAGGGCCGAGCCGATCGGTCCCCACTCGGCTTGGGCGACGTCGGTGGCCAGCGTCCGCCCGCGATCACCGAAACTGCCGGCGGTCAGCCCCAGGGCGAGAATCATCAGAAAAGTGCCGAAGGCATAATCCCAATAGAACAGCTCGAATCGCCAGTTCTTGTCGGCCAGCCGCGTGGTGTTGGCCCACGATCCCCAACAAAGCATCGTGACCAGGCAGCAGAAGATGGCCGCCGGATAGTTTTCGACGACAAACATGCGAATCAAAATCGACCGGATGGGTGATTTGCCAGACAGGATTGGCTGCATCTTAGCCGCCGCCGCTCCCGACAAGAAGCAGGAATCGGGCAGCGTTGCGTGCTCTCGGCCAGTGCCGCTTCAGATCGAGCGGCGGGTGCGGGGAATGCACCAGGCATAGGCCGCGACAACGGCCAGCGGAACGAGAATGAGAGGAACCCGACTGTCGGTCCACGACCACAGTTGCACGGCCAAGGGAGCGACCACGAGGAACACCGGCATGGGAAGCACGGTGAGCAACGCGGGCGGCAAATAGCGTTCGGGCTTCGCGCGGTCCATGCGGCGCATTCTAACGCGCGCCGGGAGCGTTTCCAGGCACTTCGATCTGTTCGCCCAATAGGAATCTGGGCAATTTGGAGCGCGTCATCCCGCCAGTGGACAAATTGACAGGGGGACCTTTGTCCCCGAAACTCAAGGAATCGATAACGCCGCCGGCCGCGTCGCTCGGGCGGCAGGTGCGAGGATCGGCCAGCCAACGGTGGCAACCCAGTAAAAGTGCAACGGATGGCCTTGCCCACTACCAAGATCAAATTCCTGCATGCGGCCGACGTGCATCTCGATAGCCCCTTGCGCGGGCTGGAGGAGTACGCCGGCGCGCCCGTCGAGCGGCTGCGGCTGGCCACGCGCCGGGCCATGGACAACCTGGTGCAGATTTGCCTCGATGAGCAGGTCGATTTCCTGCTCATTGCGGGCGACCTGTTCGACACCGACGTGCGCGATTTCAACGCTGCCTTGTCGGCCGCTCATCAGTTCCAGCGGCTCGCGCGGGCCGGCATCCCGGTCTATCTGATCCTGGGTAATCACGATTCGCGCGAGGAAATGACCCGGCAGGTCCCGTGGCCCGGCAATGTCGTGCTGTTCGATCATCGCCGGCCGCATACCGTGCGGCACGCCTCGCTGCCGGTGGCCATCCATGGCATGAGCTACGGCCGTCGGGCCGTGACCGACAATCTGGTGCCCCACTATCCGCCGCCGCTCGCCGAATGCTTCAACATCGGCCTGTTGCACACCAATACCGGCGGCAACCTGGATCACGATTGCTACGCCCCTTGCCAAATCGACGAGCTGGTCGCCAAACGCTACGACTATTGGGCGCTGGGCCACGTGCACGACTTTGCCGTGCTGCACGAGCGGCCGCACGTCGTCTACTCCGGCAATACCCAAGGTCGCCATGCCCGCGAATCCGGTGCGAAAGGTTGCGTGCTGGTCGAAGTGGTCGACGGCCAGGTCGCATCGCTCGAGTTTCGCGAGACCGACGTGCTCAGGTGGTATCGCGAAACCATCACGCTCTCTGCCGATGACGACCAGGAAGCCCTGCTCGATCGCACCGCGGCCGCGCTCGACCGGATCGTCAAATCGGCTGCCGGCCGCCTGGCCGCCGTGCGACTCACCTTCGAAGGACGGTCGGCACTGCACGCCGCGCTCACGCAAGACGCGACGCGGCAGCAGATCGTGGCCGAAATCCGCGCTCGGGCCGGCGAAGCCGGCGAGGATGTGTGGATCGAAAAAATCGCATTCCGCACGCGTTCGCTGCTCGATCTCGACGCGCTCCGCGCCGGAGGGGACCTGGTGGGCGAATTGCTCCGTGAAATCGAATCGCTGGCCGACGATCGTTCGCGACTCGAGGAACTCGCTGGGCTGCTGGCTCCCTTGCGGTTGAAAGCCGGGGCCGAATTGGCGGCGGCCGCTGCGGGTCGCGACCGTATCGACCTGGAAGATCCTGCCCGGCTGGGTGCCTGGCTGCGGCAGGCCGAAGAATTGCTCCTTTGCCAGTTGGTCGAGGAGCAATCGTGAAGATCACCCAACTGCACATCAACCATTTCGGTCATTTCTCCGATCGCGACATCGTTTTCTCGGAGAGCGACGTTCCGTCGGATGCCGGGTTGCAAGTCATCTACGGCCCCAACGAGGCGGGCAAGACCACGCTGCTCGAATTCCTCCGCTGCTGGCTGTTCGATTTTCCGGTGCGCACGCCCTACGACTTCAAGGCCGGCTGCGAAATCGCCGGCCGCGGCACGCTGATCTTATCGGACGGCCGCACGCTCGAACTCCGCCGCCGCAAGGGAAACAAGAACAAGGTCGGCATCAAGCTCGACGGCCGCGACACCGCGCTCGACGAAGCCGGTTTCCAGCGGCTGATCGGCCACGCGAATCGCAATCTCTTTGAATCGGTCTTCGCCTTCGGGCTCGATCAACTCAGTGCCGGCGAGGAAAGTCTCAAGCACGAAAGCCTGCAATCGGCCCTGTTCGGCGGCGGCTTGGGCAGCACGGCCAGCCCCGAGCGCATCGCGCAGGAGCTCGATCGACAAGCGGCCGAAATCTTCAATCCCGGCGCGCGTAAGCCCGCGATCAACCAATTGCTCGCCGAGCTCAAAGAGCTGGCGGCACGGATCAAGGACAAGAGCCTCCGCTCGGCCGATTACTCAGCCGCGCGCGATGCCGTCGACGCGGCCGACGCTCGGGCGATCGAAATCCGCCGGCAGGTCGAGGCTACTCGCCAGGATCACGCGCGGGCTGACAAGCTCGCCCGGGCCTGGCCCAAATGGCAGGAGCTCAAGCAGCAGACCGCCCGGCGCGTGGGACTTTCGGTGCCTGACGGTTTGCCAAGCGATGCCGCGGAGCGCCACAAGTCGATCGGGCAATTGCTTTGCGACGCCGAAGAGCAACGCGAGAGACTCGCTGGCGACATTCGAGACGGCGAACGCGACCTGGCGGCCGTGCGACTCGATCCGCAATCGGTTTCGCTGAGGGCAGAGATCAAAGCTGCTCTGGCCCTGCGGCAATCGACCATTGACGCTCGCCGCGATCTGCCCGAGCGTCTGCGCAAGCGATTGGCGACGATCGCCGAGATCGACCGCGAGCTGAACGAACTGCGTCCAGGTTGGGGGGCCGACGATCTCAAGGCCTTCGCGATCGATGTCGGCACGCGAGCGGCGATCGATCGCCTGGCGAGTGAAGAAGTGTCAATTGCCACCGACTCGGCTAAGCTGCGTACCCGCCGCGAAGCTTTGGATGACGATCTGGCCCAGGCCCAGGCCGACCTGGTTGTTCTCGGTGAGCCGATCGATGCCGCGCCGCTGGTGGCAATCCTGGCCGGTCGCGCGGCCTACAGCGCCGATTGTCAAGCGCGCGAGCGAATGCAGGCCGAACTGGCTCGCATCGAGCGGCAACTCGCCGCATCCACCGCGCGGCTGGCTCCGCCGCTGCCGACCGACAGCACCTCTTCGGCCGATCTGCCGGTTCCTCGTGTAGAGACAGTCGCGGAGTTTGCCGATGCCTTTGGCAAGCTTGCCCACCAAATGCGTGCAGCTGCCGATTCGCTCGACGACGATCTCGCACGGCAGGCCGAGCTCGAAGCCCAGCTCACCAAGGCCGCTGCGCAAAACACGGTGCCCACGCTCGCCGACCGCGATGCCCGACGCAGCCGCCGCGATGCCGGTTGGGATTTGATCCGTCGCCGCCACATCGATGGCGCGCCGGCTGCGGCCGAAGAAGCCGCCTGGATCGGCGACGCGGCCGGTTCGCTGCCGGCCGCTTACGAGCGGGCGGTGCGCGAGGCGGATGAGATTGCCGACCAGATCTACGCCCATGCCGATCGGGTCGCCGCCCGCGACGCCTTGCAGCGCGATTGCCAGGCGATCGCCCGTCGAATCATGCACAAGCAACACGGCCTGAACCGGCTCAAGCAAGAACAGGCTGGGCTGCACGATCGCTGGCAGGCACTTTGGCAGCCCTGCGGGTTCGAGCCCCTGGCCCCCGAGGCCATGCGGTCTTGGCTGGCCGATCACCAGACGGTCGTCGAAACCGCCCTCCGGCGGACCGACGCGACCGCGGAACTCGATCGACTCGCTCTGCGCATCGCAGCGTTTGAGACCCGTTTGCACGCCGCCTGTGGTCGCGACGACGCCGATGCGGGTGTGCTGCTGGTAGCAGCCGAAACTACCGTCGATGCCGCTCGCCAGCACGAACGGAGGTCAAGCGAATTGCGGCAAATCATCGAGCGGCTCAAACCGCGCCGCAGCGATTGCCACGACGAGGCGTCGCGGCTCGACGAGCGCGAAACTACCAGGCGGAGTGAATGGCAAGCGCTGTTGACCCTGCTCAATCTGCCGGCCGATTGGTCGGCCGAACTGGCGCGGGCGGTGATCGAGCGGTTGAGTGCCACGCGGGTAAAGCTGGACAGCTTGCCCCACGAAGACGCGCGGATCGGCGCGATGCAAGCCCGCATCGACGAATTCGAGTCCCGGGTTCGTCCACTCTGCCAGCGGCTGGCGCCTGAATTACTCCGCGATCCGCCGGAGCTGGCCCTGGAAAAGCTCTCCGACGGGTTGGACCAGGCGACCGAGGCGCAGCGCAGGTACGATCAAATCGAAAAGCAGCTTGCCGTCTCCCGGCCGCAGCTTGTGCGAGTCGAAGAACGCCGTACTGCTCTGCTTGCCGAACAGGCCACGCTGTTCGCCGCGGCCCAGGCTGACAGCCGGGACGAATTCTTGAAAGTCGTCGAGCGCGCGGAATTGATACGTACGCTCGATGCCCGCATCCAGCAGCTTGCGAGCGAAATCGAACTGATCCGAGCTAGCGATGATCCAAGAGCTTTTGAGCAATCCCTCGAACTCGCCGAACCGGCGGAGTTGGATCGCCGCCGCGACCGCTTGGCCGAGCAACTGGCGACCGGCGAACAGCAATTGCGCGAGGCGGATGGCGCGGCGGCCGTGGGACGCAGCGAGCTCGCCCGGTTGGACGGCTCGGGCGAGGCGGCTGTTTTGACCGAACAGCTTGCCCGCCGCCGGGCCCAACTCGCGGCCGAAGTCGATCGTTACGTACCGATCGTGCTGGCCCAGCACCTGCTGGCCGAGTCGGTGCGTCGATTCGAGCGCGAGAATCAGCCCGAAATGATCAAAGCCGTCTCCCATCTCATTCATCGCATGACCGCCGGCCGCTACGTCGAGTTCGATCGGACGGGGGGCGATCGCAAGGAGATCGTGCTGCGCCGCTCGGACGGCGTCGAGCGCACACCGAGCCAACTGAGCACGGGCACGCGAGAACAGCTTTATCTGGCGATCCGGCTGGCCTACGTCTTGCACTATTGCCGGCAGAACGAACCCTTGCCGATCGTGATGGACGACGTGCTGGTGAATTTCGACGACGCTCGGGCGGCTCAAACGCTGGCCGTGCTTGACGAGATCGCCCATGACGTGCAGGTGCTATTCTTCACCTGCCATCCCCACATGGTCGCCTTGGCCGAGCAAGTCGTTCCCGGCCTCAGAGCCGTCGAGCTTGAGGCTCTTCAATCGCAAACGACCAGAGCATAATCGCAGCCGTCGCGGGGCGTCCAACCAGCCGTGCCAGTCGATACTTCGTGCTCGTGATGTCGCTCTTCGTGATCGTGGCCATGGGGCGGTTCGACCAGGTGCATGCCATAGGCCAGCGCCACTCCTAAAACGAGCGCCAGCGACAACCGCACGCGGTCGTGAGCATGCAGTTCCAGCTCGGGCATGAGGTCGGCGGCCGAAATGCACAAGAAGCCGCCAGCCGAAAGTCCTAACACGGCGCCCAATGCGAGGTGGTGGCGATCGACGAGTCGATCGATTCCCAGCACGAAAATGGCACAGCCCAAGGGGCACATCAGGGCGAAAATCAGGTTCGCCCAGTGCCGCGCGGTCGTCGACCAGCCGCTGGCGGTCATGATCGACGTGATCGAGAGCGAATCGAGCGGCTTGTGCAGGGCAATGGCCAGAAACGTTCCCATGCCCAACAGCAGCCGTGGCCCCGTCTCCTCGGTTTCCGCCACGACGTTGGCGGCCAGGGCGAAACCGTCCATCAGCGTATGCAGCGACATTCCGATGGCAATGCCGACCCAATTCATGCGCCGCTTCGCCAGTTGCGGGTCATGGTGATGGGCGTGATCGTGGCGGGCGTGGCTGTGTCCGTTTTCATGCTCGGCGTCATGGGGGTGCCCGGCGTGGTCTGCCGCCGTTTCGCCATGCGGCAGCGGCACCGGCTCATGGCCATGAAAGTGAAACGCTCGCAACAGGAGCAGCATGGTGACGAAACCACCCGTCATCCAAAGCATTGCCTGATCGACCGAGTCGATTTCTTCGACAGCGTGCGGCAAAAGATGAAAAAAGCTCACCCCCAGCATCAGGCCGGCGATGAAGCTCATCATGATTTGCATCCGCGTGTGCGTCATCCGCACCAGCAGAGGCACGAAGCCGCCGAGAATTGAGGCGGCCACGATGACCAGGCAATAGAGTGCAAGCGTAAGGAAAATCGTCATGTGCCTGATCGTAGGATATTCGATCGGCAGCCGCAAAGGGTGACGGTCGAGATCGCGCCGTGGCTTACTTGCGGATGTGAACGCCTGCGGCTTTGACGACCAACAGTTCCAGCTTGTCGTTCCACTGGCCGCGGCCGCGCACGACGACCAACTGGCCCGCCTCCACGCCCAGCAGCGTCGGGGCGTCGGTCCGGAGAATCTCTCCGCGCTCGTCCACCAGTTGCACCAGGGCCAGCGACATTTGTTTGGCCCGGTGGCGGCAGAAGGGACAATTGTCGGCGTCATGGCCGGCATGCTGATGGTGGCCGTCGGCTGGCAGGTCGGACAAAACAAACGTCGCCCGATCAGGCTCGAATGCCTCGTGATCGGCGGCGCCAATGCGGCCGACGAGCGTCACCTCGGGCTGCACGATCAAATTCTTGCGGGCTTCGGCAATCGAAGTCGCCCCGCCCGGTTCCTCAGGCAACACCAACCGCTGTCGCTCGACGGCGATGCGCCCATCGGCCGCGCGGCCGCAGCCCGCCAGCGAGCCGGCCAGGCAGCCGGCAATTGCCAACAGAAACAGTAACACGATGCAGCGGTTTGCAATGGCGATCATGCTGAATTTCATCTCGGGTAACTCCACGTCGTTCGATTCTCTGCGGCGTATCGCTTCTACCGCTCGAAAAGATCTCAAGGATTCGTCGGCTTCAGCTTCGCGCGAAGCGTTTCCATCGCGGCGTCGACGCGCTGGGAGACTTCGTCGTAGGTCTTGCCCGCCTCGCCATGCAGCTTGTGGTCGATCTGGTCGAAACATTCAAACAACTCGTCAATCGCCGGCCGGACTTCGGTGTCTTCGGCCGTCGCGGCCTCCTTGGCGGCGAGCGAGGGCAATTCTTCCAAAATGTGCCCGATTTCGTGGACGGCGTCGTCGGCCGCCTTGACGTTGTTTTCGCCCATCGCCCGGCGGGCCGCATCGCGAAGGCCGTCGAGTTCGGTCACGGCATCGGCGAACGACTCGTGATGTTCGTGCTCATGCTCTTCGTCCGCATCGTCATCGTGGATGTGTCCACCCAGCCCGGCGTGTTCCTTTTCGCCCGCCGTTCCTTCGGCCTTGGGCGTCGCCGGCGCGGCCGGGCCGCAGCCCGGCATCGCCACCCAGCCCGCGAGCAGCACGATTAGCCCGAGTCGACCGAGAACATTCATCGAAAAGTCTCCTTGTTACCGCGCTACCTTGTCACCGCGCTACGAGGTTTGCCGGCAGTATCGCGCCATTTTGTTTGTCCGGAAACCCCAGCACGATACTCGATCGCCCCTTTTTTGGGCAACGCCGGATGTTCGGCACCGCGGGCGGCCGGTACCTTATTTCGACACGCTCTATCGGGTTAGAATCGGTTCGCTTGGGCGGGCCGAAATGTCGAAATCGAGGAGAATCCGCGATGCCGAAACTCATCGTGTTCAATCAGGTGTCGCTCGATGGATATTTTATCGACGCGGCCGGCGACATGAGTTGGGCCCATCGTCGCCAGCCCGATGCCGAGTGGCAGACTTTCGTCGAAGGGAACGCGTCGCAGGGTGGCCGGCTGCTGTTTGGCCGTGTGACCTACGAGATGATGGCCAGCTTCTGGCCGACGCCGACGGCCAGCCAGACGATGCCGACCTTGGCTCGGCAGATGAACGCCCTGCCGAAAATCGTCTTTTCGCGCTCGCTCACCACGGCCAGCTGGCACAACACCCGGCTCGTCCAAGACAATCTGGTGGCCGAGGTTCACAATTTGAAAAGTGAGCCCGGCCCGGACATCGCGGTTTTGGGCAGCGGCAGCATCGTGGCCCAACTGGCCGAGGCGGGCCTGGTCGACGAGTTTCAAGTCGTCGTCAATCCGGTCGTATTGGGCGGCGGACGGACAATGTTCCAGGGGGTCGGCCGGAAGATTGCGCTCGGGCTGACCCGTTCACGCGTCTTTCAAAACGGCAATGTGCTGCTCTGCTACGCTCCGGTGGCCTGAAACGCGGCGCAAGCCGTGCGCTAGGCCGATTTCATAGCTCGACTTGCGGCGGTACAATCGGGTGAAGACCCCAGCGCGGCCGATTCGCCGAGCACGATGCTTGGTTGGTGGGCTCCGCCTGAGTTTGCATTCTGGCGTAAGGCTGGTTCCGGCCGCCGTCGATGTTTCATCGCGTTCATGTTCTTTCTGGGCAGAGGCAAAGCAATATGAAGACCTATCGGATCGAGGTCCTGGCGATTCTGGCACTCGGCGTCGGGCTAGGATATCTGGCCGCCCGCGGCGGTGACGAGCGGGCCCTGCAAGCCGCGGCGGCAAAATCCGCGGAAGATGCGCTAGACAAAACTTGGCCCGCGATCGCAAACGCCGCCGCCGATCGCCCGGCCGCCTGTTGCCAGAACGATTCGCGGCCGGCGATTCTGCTCGCCCAGAACACGAGGAAGAAATCAACTGGCGATACTCCGGCCGCGGGCGCGAAGGCGTCCGCGACCGTCTCACCTCCCTTCGGCAAGCAGCCGAACATCATCTTCATCATGGGAGACGACATCGGTTGGTTCAACGTCGGTGCGTATCACCAGGGGATCATGGCCGGCCGCACTCCTCACCTCGATCGGCTGGCCGCCGAAGGCATGCGGTTCACCGATTACTATGCCGAGGCCAGTTGCACCGCGGGCCGCGCAAACTTCATCACGGGCGAATTGCCGATCCGCACCGGCCTGACGACCGTCGGCCAGGCGGGAGCCAAAATCGGCATGCCTCCCGATGCGCCGACGATCGCCACGGCCCTCAAAGCGATGGGCTATGCCACCGGCCAGTTCGGCAAGAATCATCTCGGCGACCGGAACGAGTTTTTGCCCACGGTCCACGGCTTCGACGAATTCTTCGGCTATCTCTACCATCTCGATGCGATGGAAGACCCCGACCATCCGAACTATCCCAAGAATCTCGAAGCGCAAGTCGGTCCGCGCAACATGATCCACTCCTGGGCGACCGACAAGGACGACAAGACCGACGAACCGCGGTGGGGAGTGGTCGGCCGGCAAAAGATCGAAGACGCCGGCCCGCTCGGCCCCAAGCGGATGGAAACGGTCGATGAAGAGATTCTCGACGTCACCCTGAAATTCATCGACAAAGCCGAACAAGACAAGAAGCCCTTCTTCGTGTGGCTGAATCCGACGCGGATGCACATCGTCACGCATCTCTCGGAAAAATACGAGAAGATGCGCAACGCTGAAAATGGCTGGACCGAAGAGGAAGCCGGCATCGCTCAGCTCGACGACATCGTCGGCGCGGTGATGAAGAAGATCGCGGACGACGGTTTGGACGCGGATACGATCATCGCTTTCAGCACCGACAACGGTACCGAGAACTTCACCTGGCCCGACGGGGGGCAAACACCCTTTGCCGGTGGTAAAGGGACCGTATTGGAAGGTGGCTTTCGCGTCCCCTGCATTCTGCGCTGGCCGGGCAAGGTGCCGGCGGGCAAAGTCGAAAACCAGGTCATATCGGGCCTCGATTGGTTCCCCACGTTTGTGGCCGCGGCCGGAAACGCGAACATCGCCGACGAACTGAAAAAGGGAAAAAAGCTCGGCGACAAAAACTACAAGGTGCATCTCGACGGCTATAACCAATTGGACCTGATCACCGGCAAAGGGCCATCGGCCCGGCACGAAGTCCTCTACTTTGCCGAGAGCACGCTGGGGGCGGTGCGCCTCGACGACTACAAATACCGCTTCATCGACCAGCCGCAAGGTTGGCTGGGCGGCACGGTGAAAGTCGACTGGCCGATTCTGGTCAATCTGCGGCTCGATCCGTTCGAGCGGACCGGCATCAGCGGCTCGCTCAATTACTATCACTGGTTCGTGTATCAGTTCTGGCGATTTGTTTACGTGCAGCAGGAAGTGGCCAAGCTGGCCGAATCGGCGATTGAATTCCCCCCGATGCAGAAAGGGGCAAGTTTCAATCTCGAAGCAGTCAAGCAACAGCTTGAGAAGGCGGCCACCGAACGCTCGAGCCAATGATGCCGCAAAGAGCGCATCGGGTCAGCTCACCTGACGAGCCGTCGAACATTTGTATAAGGAGCGAGGTTCTCGGATGACTGCAGCGACAAACCAGCTAGTCTGGTTCATTACCGGCACGTCACAAGGATTTGGTCACGAACTCGTGCGGGCGGCGCTCGGGCGAGGCGACCGGGTCGTGGCCACGTCGCGGCAGCCGGAAAAAGTCGCCCAAAAGTTTGCCGCCGCTGCCGATCGCCTGCTCGCCTTGCCGATGGATCTGAGTCAGCCGCAGGAAATCGCCGCGGTGGTGGATGCGGCAGTGGCCCGCTTCGGACGCATTGACGTGTTGGTGAACAATGCCGGCCACGGAATCATCGGGGCGGTGGAAGAGGCCAGCGACGCCGAAGTCGAAAAAGTGTTCGCAATCAACGTCTTCGGGCTGCTCCGGGTGACGCGGGCAGTCCTCCCCGTCATGCGGTCGCAACGCAGCGGGCATGTCGTGAACCTGTCTTCGATCGGAGGGCTGGTGGGGTTTGCCGGCTTCGGCATCTACAACGCCACCAAATTCGCCGTGGAGGGGTTGAGCGAAGCGCTGGCTAAGGAAGTAGCCCCGCTGGGCATCCACGTCACGCTTATCGAGCCGGGCCCCTACCGCACTGATTTTCTCGGTGGCTCCCTGGCCGTCGTCGCCACTGAACTGTCCGATTATGCGTCGACCTCCGGCCAGATTCGCGCGGCGCGCAGCGCACGTCATGGCGCCCAAGCCGGCGATCCCGTGCGGGCCGCCGATGCCATGGTCGAAGCCGTTACTTCTTCGCAGCCACCCCTGCATTTCATCATGGGTGCCTACGCCTATCAGCAGGCCGAGCAGAAGCTGGCCGCGCTGCGCGGCGACATGCAAGCCTGGCGTGCTTTGGGCGTCTCGACCGACTATCCGCAATAATCCCTCGGCGGCGGCGCCCCTCGCTCTACCCCTATCCCGCGCTAGACGTTGCTAGGCAAATTAAAGCGGCCCAGCCGAAGCGCCTCTTTCGAAGTGCATCGGCTAGGCCCCCGCCTTGAATCGCGAGTCCAATGCGATTTTTCTCGATTCCATTCACCCGCGTAGTTGTTCACTTGGTCGGGCCGGCTACCCGAAGAGGCTAGCCCGCGCCAAGCTGGCGCTAACGACGTCCTATCGCACCGTTGCCGGAGTCGTGGAGGCCGGACCATAAAAATGGTCGACTTCGCCGGCCCAATTCGCATTGGCCATGTCGGGCCAATGATTTTTGTCGAATCCCGGGGCTTCCTTCAGTCGTTCTTTCGTGACGTTGAGCATCAGGTATTGATCCTTGTCGTGCCCTCGAACCGCCAGCGAATGCCAAGGTACCGCGAACAGCTTGTCGCCGACGCCAAGAAAGCCACCGAAATCGAGAGCAGCATAGAGCACTTTTCCGGTGTTGACGTCGATGACCAAATCCTTGATTTTGCCGATGTCTTCGCCCGCCGCGTTCCGCACGTGCATGTCTTCCACGGTGCTTACGCGACTGTGATGCATGGTGTCGACGACTTTGGCCAAATTGTCATTCTTGGGCGCGTTGTCAGCGGCGCCTGCCCTAGCCGATAGAAAAAGTCCCACTGCGGCAATCGTCAGACCGCAACGTGCAAGCAACCCGTACATGATCCATTCCTCCCTTTCTTGATGCCCCACTGATGAAAGTCACGGGCGCAATACTCGTGATTGACAATCACAGCGGTATGCCCCAGGGGTGACGCATACTGCGTGCCACGGAAGAGCGCTGCTTAGGCTGGGGGCCAAGCGCGTGGACTCAAGGGAGTTGCAACCCAGGGCCGTGGGTGAGTTTCCGGCCGACGATAGCGAAATTATCCGCACTTCCACGCGGTTCCGCCGCGTAGATTGATCGATCCGCGGTCAGCGTGGGGCGATGCCTGCCACATTCGTCTGGAAGAAGCCGAAGGATTTGGCGGAACACTTGCATTTTCTGCGCCCCGGCCGTGGCGAGGCATGCTTCGTATCCGTCGCTTTCCTTTGCCTTGGGCACGTTCTTTGCGTATTCGAGGTTAAGTTGTTTGCACTTCAGCTTTGAACTCAAAGTCAGGAGGATCGATCATGTCGGGTAAGAGCGATCAGGTTAAGGGACGTATCAAGGAAGCCGCGGGAGCTATCAGTGATGATGATCGGCTCCGCCGCGAAGGCAAACTCGACCAGGCCGCCGGCAAGGTGAAAGAGGCGGCTGAAAAGACAGTCGACAAGGTTCGCAAGGCCGCTCGAGATGCCCGCCGACCCTAAACGCCGAGCGACCCGGCTGAGGGCCAATTCGGGCCCTCAGCCGCGTGCGAAATGATTCAACCCCTCGCCTCACCAACCCCTCCGCTCAATTCGTGGCCAACTCGCGGTCGTGCTATCATGGGTTTCGTCAAGGTTTTGGGAATGACGGTCCGGGTTAGTTGTCGGGGATGAGGCAGTCGTTGCGTATGGCACGGTCGGACTCGACGGTGATTTTGAGTCGAGCGTTTGCTCTGTGGTGTGGCGTCGTGACGATCGCCGCCCTCTACTTTGCTCGCGAAGTCTTGCTGCCTTTGGCGCTAGCGATTCTGCTTAGCTTTGTTCTTGCCCCGCTCGTGCGGCGGCTGGAACGGTGGGGGTCGCGCCGTGTTCCCGCGGTTCTGGTCGTCGTGGTGGTGGCATTCCTGGGGCTTGGTCTGCTGGGCTATTTGTTGGCCATGCAGACTTACGATTTCGTCCAAAATCTGCCCCAGTACAAAGACAACATCATCGCCAAGATCGAATTCTTTGAAGGCACCGGCGAAGGAGTGGTTCGCCGCGTTACGGATACGCTTGAGGAGGTCCGCGACAAAATCTCGCATAAGGGGGGCGAGAAGATCCAGCCGGCCAATCCGGACACCCCCCTCCACGAATCGCTCAGCCCCGGGACTCCACTGACCGCAGGGTCCGAGCAACCGCCGGACGTAATGCCGACGCCGGTCGAGGTCGTGAATGGACTCTCGGCGCAGGCAATCGCGCAAACGGTTCTAGGCCCGATCATTCTGCCGATCGGCACTGCGGCCATGGTGGTGGTGTTCGTCGTGTTCATGTTGATCGAACGCGAGAACTTGCGGAATCGGATCATCCACCTCATCGGATCGCGGCAGTTGAGCGTGGCCACGCAGGCGCTGGACGACGCTGCCTCGCGCGTCAGTCGTTATTTGGTGATGCAGGGCATCGTCAATTCGGTGTTCGGTCTAGTGGTTGCCGTCGGGCTGTTCTTGATTGGCGTGCCGAACGCCTTGATTTGGGGCATTTTGGCCGCCGTGCTGCGATTCTTGCCCTACATTGGTCCGTGGATCGCCGCGGCGCTGCCGATCGTGCTGGCCGCGGCCGTGTTTCAGGGCTGGTCTCGGCCCCTCCTCGTGCTGGCACTGTTCATCGGCAACGAGCTGGTCACCAACAACGTCATCGAGCCCTGGCTCTATGGTTCGAGCACGGGGATCTCGACGATGGGAATCCTCGTGTCGGCAGTGTTTTGGACGTGGCTGTGGGGCCCCGTCGGGCTGGTGTTGGCCACGCCGCTCACCGTGTGTTTGGCGGTGATGGGGCGGTACGTGCCCCACATGTCGTTCCTGCATACCTTGCTGAGCGACGAGGAGATTCTTTCCCCCGACCTGCGCTTCTACCAACGATTGTTGGCGATGGATCCGGAAGAGGCGACCGACGTGGCCGAAGAATACTGGCAAGAGCACGGTCTGGAGTCCCTCTACGACAAGGTTTTTGTTCCCGCCCTGAGTTTGGCCGAGCAAGACCGGCTGGAAGGCGATCTCGACGAGTCGCGGCAGCGATTCATCCTGTCCACGATCCGTGAACTCGTCGACGAATTTGGCGCTAAATGCCAACACGCGGCAAGTGAGGTCGCGAATGAGGCGGCACAAGAATCGGGCTCCGTCGCTCCTTCGGCTTCGCTCATTTGCCTGCCGGCACGCGACGAAGCCGACGAAATTGTCGGCCTGATGCTAGGGCAATTGTTGGCCGCGCAGGGCATTGCGCTGAAGTTGCTCTCCGTGCAATCGCTGGCCGGCGAGATGTTGGCGCAAGTCTCGGCCGAAGCACCGCACGTGGTCTGCGTGTCGGCGCTTCCTCCTTTAGCGGCCACTCATGCCCGCTACCTGTGTAAGCGACTGCGACCCAAATTCCCGGAGCTAAAAATCGTCGTCGGGCTCTGGCAAACCGGCGAACGCACCAAAAAGGCCCAGGAGCGGCTGGCGGAAATCGGCATCGATCGCTTCGTCAACTCGCTCGCCGAAGCGACTGAGTACGTGGCGCATTACGTCGCCTCGCGCCGATTGCTCACGGGTGCTGGATCCACGACGTGAAATTGACTTGATCAACAAAAATCGGCTCCGTTTGGCTCGGGCTTTGCAATTCGTCGGCAGGCAGGAGAACGCGGTGATTTCGCGAACCCCCGAGAAATTGCCGTGCCAGTCAAAAGGAGACGATCATGCTCAGGTACGTCCTCGCGGTAGTCACCGCCAGTGTTTCTCTCGCCGGTTGCAACGCTTCCAGCGAACCAGCCGGAAAAACCTCACACACCGTCAAACGGCCGGTTATGGATGAGCCGACCGGGGTCAGAACGTCGCCCGACCAGGCCGGTTCTCCGTCGGCCACGCCCAACGATTCTTCCGCTTCCCGAACCGGGCAATCTGCCGCTGCAACCGGCTCCGGCCAAGGCCAGGGCGTCGATGCTTCTTCCAGTAAGCCCGGGAACAACCCAGCGCCTCGCGATTGATCTTGCCCGCTTTGCCACGGTGCTGGCGTCGGGTGATAATAGCCAGCGACCTGCCGCATCAAACCAGCCAGCCACTTCTTCCGCCTAGATGCCTCGCATTATTGCCATCGGCGACATTCACGGTTGTTCGCCGGCATTACGTGCGATCGAGACGGCCATTCAGCTCAGCGTGGGCGATACTCTTGTCGTTCTCGGCGATTTCATCGATCGTGGGCCCGACAGCAAAGGGGTGATCGACGCGCTGCTCGCAATCGACCAGCGCTGCGAGTTGATTCCAATCCTGGGCAACCACGAAGAGATGCTGCTCCTGGCACTCGAAGGACGTTTGCCGACGGTCGAATGGTTGGCAGTCGGCGGATTGGCCACGCTGGAGTCATACCGGCCACAGGAGCCGGGGGCCGCCGCTGCCAGCTCGGCTGTCGATCTGGCATGGATCCCACCGGAGCACATCGCCTTTCTCCGTAAGTGTCGCGACTATTACGAGACCGATACGCACTTGCTCTTGCACGCGAATTACGATCCAAGCTTACCCTTGGACGAGCAGGATGGGGCCACGATTC
>DATJTR010000271.1:0-7585 GCA_035503215.1 Pirellulales bacterium | reverse complement strand
CGACCGATTTTTGGAGCACAGCCGGCTGTTCGTGTTCAGCCCCGATGCCGAGGCCAAGGTCTTTTTGTCGAGTGCCGACTGGATGCCGCGGAATTTCCATCGCCGGGTGGAAGTGATGTTTCCGGTCGAGGCCCCCGACCTGAAAGACCGGATCCTGCACGAGATCATTCCGGCCTATCGCCGCGACAACACGCGGGCCCGGATCCTCGAGTCGGACGCCATCTATCACCGGCTGTCGCCGCAACCGGGAGAAGAAGCGCATCGCGTGCAGGAAGAGCTGTTGGCGATTCGGGCCGGCGCGCGGCCGGCGGCAGAGCGGACCGTGCTGCCCGAGGAGGACGGCGTCTCGGTTCCGGCGGAGGACGGCGCCGGCGCTCCCGCGCTGCTACCCAGTGGGTTGCCGTCGGCCTGACGGATCGCGCCGCGATTATTCGGTGCGATCGATCGCCGCGGCGAGCAAGCCCGGCAATTCCTCGAGCGAGCGCAGATCGGCGGCGATGCGCGGGGCGGCAAAGATGCGTACGCGCTTCACGTAATCGTCGAACTGGCGGCGGGCCAAGGTTTGCACCACCGGCGAGACTTCTCCCAGCGCTCGGTAGCGCCGCGATTTCGGCGAGTACACCTCGATGCTGAATTCGACTTCGCGTTCGATCGGCGGGGCATCGAAGAGCACCTCGTGCGGAGCCACGATGCGGCCCAGCGCCGTGCTGGCCAGCGCGGCAAACTGCTGGGCGCAGGCCACCAGCCACGGATAGGGGCGACGCGTCAGCCGGTCATAGAGCGACGCGTCTTCGAACACGCTGAACTGCGCCACCCGCTTGTACAGCCGCCGTGTCGGCCCGAACAGCCCGTCGAGCAGTTCGCCGGCCGGGCCGGCACCGGCGGCCCGACGCATTTCGCCGATCATGTCCCCCTCGGTCATTCGCAGCAGCGCGTCGAGCTCCAGGCTGCCGTGCAGCAGGTAAAACGCCCGCTGCAACATGGCCGTGGCCGAGCGTACACTGTGATGCCAATAGACCTCGCTGAACATCACGTAGCGGGCGAAGACCATCATCTCGGCCGCGGTTTTGCCCTTCTCGGTGATGGCCAGCGTGTCTCCCGCCTCGTTCAGACACAAGCTGCCGATCAGGCGCCCCTGGTCGAAATTGCGGCCATAGGGAACGCCGGCGTGCAGGCTGTCGCGGGCGAGATAATCCATCTTGTCGATGTCGATCGGCCCCGAGAGCATGCTGGCCAGAATGCGCGAGACCGTGTCGCGCGGCTTGTTCGAAAGCAGCGCCACCACGTCGCGCGGGTTGATTCCCCAGTCGTCGCGAAGCGTGTCGGCGATTTCGCCTTCGAGCAAAAAGCTATTGGCGAAAAGTTCGTGCGTCGGCACGCCGGGCAGTCGTACGTCTTCGATCGGGTGGCAGAACGGCCAATGCCCCAGGTCGTGCAACAGCGCGGCCACGATGAACAGCTCGGCGTCGGCCGGGGTGACGGCCAGGGCAAAGCGCGGGTCGTGGCTCAGTTGCCGCAAAAACAATAGCGCCAGCCGATAAACGCCTAGCGAATGCTCAAACCTCGTGTGGTGGGCCGCCGGGTAGACCAACGCCACCAGGCCCAATTGGCTGATGCGGGCCAGGCGGCGGAATTCGGCCGTGTCGATCAACGCACGGACCCGCGGAGTCAGCGGAACGTCGAGTTCAGGGGGAATCCGCACCAGGCCGCTGGTGCCCCCTAGCGCGGCGACTTCGGGAATCTCTCGCAAGCTGCTCATCGCGCGTCCCGCTCTTTGCCTCTTCCGGACGTTCGCTGGACCGGCTCGGCATTGCACGAGCAAAAATGGCCCCGAACCGGCCGGTCGTGCTCAACCTACCCGGCGACGCTGGTCACCGCAACTGAGGCGGCTGGGGCAGGCCGTCGATGGCGGTTTGCGGACTCACGTCCGGCGCCGCGCTGAGCGGGGACAAGCCGATCACCGAAGCCAGGATCAGCGTCATCAGCAAATAGAAGCAGTAATGAAGAGCGCCGGTGGCATACTCCAAATCGAACGCCGCCAATGCCGCCAGCGCTCCGGCGCCGATGATCGGCGGCGCAACCAGCAACCACTGATAAAGCTCGCCAGGCAGATAGGGCCAAAGCTGCCAGTAAATGCCCCAGAGCACGGCGTACACGGCGCCACAGATGGTGGCCCGAATCCACAGTTCGCGGCCGCGGTAGGGTTCCAGCTCATCCTCGCGCAGAAAGGCGTAACCGCCGGCGGCCACGGCCGGTGATAATAGCGCCAGCCCGACGGCGATGAGGGGAAGTTTATGATTCAGCCCTCGGGCCGCCAGGCAAATCACGAGCGACACGATGATCACGCCGACGATGGCCGTGATCTGCACCGGTTGGAGTTTCGTTTCGGTGCGGACGATGGGTTTGCTGGTGGGGCGACCCTGGGAATCCTTGCCGCCGGAGGCGTACTGCTCCGGCTCGTGGATTTTCACCTCGACCGCCGGCGCATCGGGGACCGTGAGCACGGTTTTGCATTTGGGACAGGGCCCCTTTTTGCCGGCGAACTTGTCGCTGACGTTGAAGCGCGCTTTGCAGCCGGGGCAAACGACGGAAATCGGCATCGAACGCGTCTCAAGACAGGAAAAGGTGACAGCCAGGCACGGTTCGGCAGGAAGCGAGCCGCGGAAGGATTCGCCGGCGCGGCCGGCGGCGGCGGACCATCGCATGTGCCGTGCGCCGCCGCGCGCACCGACCCCACCGGCGGCCGGGCATACGCCCGATTTCTCTGTTCCTGCGGCCGCCAAACACTAGTTTGGCAGAGAGGGCTGGCAAGTCAAGTTGAGCCAGAAAGGCCGAGAATATCCGGCCGTCGACGCGCAGTTTCGCCCGAATGGCACCCGACGAGCGTCACTCGTCCTGGTCCAGATCGCCTTCGGTGATCATGGTAAAGCCCTTGGCACCGAGCGTCTCTTGCCCCATCTCGAGGTTGTCGACCATCAGGGCGACGGCCGCTCGGCCGCGAGGCCGCACCAACAAGGGATAGGCCTGAACGATGTTCACTTCGGCCTGGAGCAGCGCGGTGCAGACCTGCAACAGCGGCTGGCTGCCCTCGGGCAGCTCGACGCCGATCAAGTCGCTTTCGATCAGGGCCAGCCCGGCCCGCTCGAGAATCTCGCGTCCTTGCTCGGGATGGCTGAGCAGGAAGCGGACGAAGGCACATTCCGACGAATCGTTGATCGACAGGGCGACGATGCGGACTTTGCTTCCTTCGAACCGCCGGATGACCTCGAGAAGCTGGCCGACGCGGTTTTCGAGAAACACGGTGAACTGGCGGATTGACGGATAATCCCGTCCCCGCATGGTTGAAAACCCGGTTCCCGTTCCCTCGCCGACACTCATCAGATCGCCGTTTTGCGTGCAGGCACGGTCCGTGGCCGCGCCGGGCGGTCCCACCGGCTCATCCCCGAGCCGTGGAAAACGCCCCTACTATACGGGAGCCGGGCGTAAAAGACAAACCCGATCGCTGCGGTGGCAGACCGGAAAATGCAGCAGGCCCTGGGCCGCGTCGAAGGCGAGAAGCAGGCGCACCTGGGCACGCGCGTCGAGCATTCGCCGCTCGAAATCGCGGCAAAAATCGCCAGCGCCGGTGCGCTCCCTAGTGGGCCGAATCGGGCTCGGCTGGCGCGGCCTCGATGAACACGTCGACCTGCTGGCCGACGAACATCGGCGCGGCCGAGCCGTCGACCGCATACACGACTTGCAGCACGCGGGTGTCGATCCGCTCGACGTTGTCGCCGGTGAGCCAGCGCTTGGCGACGACGTAGGGTTCGACACGGACGAGTTTGAGCGGATAGCTGTGCTGGCTTTGGCCGCGCACCTGGACGACGGCGCCCGCCTCGCGATGGAAGCGGGGAATGTCGCGCTCGTCGATGTCGGCCCGCACGTACATCTGGTCCAAGCGGCCGACGACCATCAGCGCCTGCTGCGGTTGATCGGAGACATGCTCCCCTTCGCGCACGTTCACCTGCAGCACTTCGCCAGTGATCGGCGCGCGGACGGTGGCCCGATCGATTTCGGTGCGGATTTGTTCGACTTCGGCCCGAGCTTGCTCGACGGCGGCGCGGGCGATTTGGAGATCGGGCTTCCAGGCACCGGCCAAGAGCAACTCGTGCGACTTTTGCTCACGACGCAGGTCTTGCAGCGCTTGTTCGTACAGCAGCCGCTTGCCGACAGCCTCCTGCTCGGAGACGGCACGATGTTCGACGAGTGAGCGGGCACGTTCGAATTCGTCGCGGGTGCGGTCGGCGTTAGCCTTGGCGGCGGCCACTTTGGCCGCGCTGGGGGGAATCTCTTCGGGGCGAGGCTGTTCTTCGAGCTTGGTCAATTGCGCCTGCGAAGCGGCCAGCCGGGCTTCGGCCAAGGCGAGTTGCGCTTTCAGGTGCCGATCGTCGACGCGAAACAGTGGCGCGCCGCGCTCGACGTGCTCGCCGACACGTTCGGCCGGCACGTAGACTTCCAACACCACGCCCGAGAGCGCGCTGCCGACCGCGATGTTTTGCGACGCCGCCTCGACGATGCCCGTCGCACCGATCGTGGCGCCGAAAGGGCTGCGGGCGGGAATGCCCGGCGGTTCGAGCCGAGTGAGGGGCCGCTGCTCGGTGTAAACGTGGCCGGCGGCCATGAGCAACATGGCGATCGCCGCGACGGGCAAGGCGATGAGAAAGGGACGTTTCATGGCTTCACCTCGTGGCCGGAATGACGATCGGAATTGGTTTCAACGCGTTCGATGCGGCCGTCGCTCATGTGGACGATGCGCTGCCCGTAGTGCAGGATGCGGTTGTCGTGGGTCACGATGACCACGGCCCGGGCCGGATGCACGGCAACTTGCTGAAAGAGCTCCATCACGGTTTGGCCGGCCCCGGCATCGAGGGCCGCAGTCGGCTCGTCGCAAACCAAGAGCCGCGGCTCGTGGACCAACGCACGCGCGATCGCGACACGTTGCTGCTGGCCGCCGGAAAGTTCCGCCGGATAGGCATCGGCCTTGGCACCAAGTCCGACTCGCTCGAGCATCGCCCGGGTACGGCGCAATGCTTCGCCACGCGGGGAGCCCGAAACCAGCAGCGGCAGGGAAGCGTTTTCGGCAGCGGTGAGCGAGGGGAGGAGGTTGTATTGCTGGAACACGAAGCCGATGTTCGCGGCACGAAAGTCGACCAATTCAGCGGGCGAAAGCTGCCGCAGGTTTTTGCCCAGCACGTGCAATTCACCCGCCGTCGGGTCGAGCAGTCCGGCGACGATCGACACCAGGGTCGTCTTGCCGCAGCCCGAGGGACCGACCAACAGCGTGATCGCCCCGGTCGCCACGTCGAGATCGGTGCCGCGCAGGGCCTGAACGCGGGTTTCGCCCACGCCGAAATCCTTGGTCAACCCGCGGGCGCGGATGGCGACGGCCGGTTCACGCGGGCCAACTGGATCGGCGGCGTGGGATTTCTGCCGCGGCAGTCGGCGGGCAAAAAGCGTTTTCATCAGGCACCTCGAAAAACGATGGCGGGTTCGAGCACCAACACCCGGCGGATGCTCAGCAGACTGGAAAGCATCACGATCACCAGCACCGCCGCACCGCAGCCGGCCATGGCCTGCCAATACAGGTGCAGGCCGGCCAGGTGCGTGATTTGACTGGTCCGCTGGAAAAAGAACGCGGTCAGGCCAATGCCCAGGCCAAAACCCATCCCGCCGACGGCCAAGGCTTGCAGCAAGATCATGCCGACCAGCCGGCGATTGTTCACGCCCATGGCCTTGAGCGAGCCGAAATGTTTGAGGTTTTCGAGCGTGAAGAGATAGAACGTCTGGCCGGCCACGGCCACGCCGACGATGAATCCCAGCGCGATCGTAATGCCGAAGTTGACCGGAATGCCGGTCGAGCCGAGCACGTAGCGCATCGTGTTCCAGAAAAACCCTTGTTGCGTGAGGGCCAAGAGGCCGGTCTCGGCACTGATTCGCCGCGCGACGGTAGCCGGCTCCTCGCCCGGCGCGACTTCGGCCAGGATGTAATTCATCAGATTGCGCTGCCGCGGCACGTAGTGGAGCGCTTCGCTAAAACGAGTGAAGACGACCGGCAGCGTGACGAACGGGGCCGAAGCCTTGCAGACGCCGACCAACACGGCTCGGCGGTCGTTCATTTCGAACTCGCGTCCCAGTTCGATCGGCTCGCCGGGCCACAGGTATTCGTAACCCGCCTTGTCGACGATCACGGCATACGGGCGTCCCAGATCGGAGACCGCTCCGGCAATCATTTCGCCCGGCGCACCGACGAGGCTGGTGTCGTCGACCGCTTCCAGGATCACATTCCGCGGCAGGCCGGCGCCGATGCGGGCCAGCATTTGCCCTTTGTAGAAGTGGACCGCCCATTCGACCCCGGGCACTCCTTGCACGCGTTTCAGGTCGCCGGTCGGCAGGCCGGGAGCTTCATCGAAATGCCGCACGCGCGGATCCATGACCCAAATGCTGGCGTCGCGGACATCGAGAATTTGGTTGCCGGCGCGGGCGATGATGCCGATGAAAACGGACACTTGCTGCGACATGAGAAACGTGGAGAACGTGACGCCGAAGATCAGGCCGAGGAATTTCACTCGATCGCCGGTCAGCATTTTCAGGGCTAGCCAGTACATTGCCGGGTTACTCCTCGGGACTAGAAATCTCGGATCGTTGCGCACACGGCGTCGACAATTGACGACTTGTCAAAATAAGGGCAAAAAAACAGAGGCACGTCTATTCCAGTTGGGCCTGGGCCATTTCAACGGGGAACACCTCGGTCACGATCCGCTCCAGCAGCTTTGCCTGATCGATCTCGCTCGATAGTGGCCGCCAAGCGAAACCGTCGAGCAGGGCGTTGCAATTCGCGCGGATGACTTCCAGCGGCTGTTGAATGCCGAGTTTCGCCAGCGACGGACTGCTGGCCATGATCGAATTGCCGCCGAAAGTGATCGCCCATAGGCCGAAGGCCAGGCATTCGGGGCCAAAACTCTGGGGAAGTTTGAGATCGCCCGAGGCCACGCCGTCGCGAATCACGCCAGCCACGATTTCCATGCAGCTCGCCTCGCACGCTTCGAGAAACGTGCGGCGTTCGTCGGAAGTTTTTTCCTGCACGCTGGAAAGGCGGATCACATGTTCGACCCGAAAATGGTCGGGGTAAAGGCGAAAAAACAGCTCAGCCGCAACGCCGATGGCCACCAGCCGTTCCCGCGGGCGGCCGCGGAACATCGCCGCCCGGCGAAACAGCCCCAACCGCCGCTCCAGGGCCTGATTGACTAGTGCCATCAGCACCTCCTCCTTGCAGGAGAAGTGCTGGTAGATGGTTCCCTTGGAGTATTCGAGGGCCTCGGCAATGCGGTCCATACTGAGGCCGTGGTAGCCCTGCCCGACGATCATCGCCCGGGCGAGCTCGAGGATTTTGCCCTCGCGCTCCTGGATCTCGCGTTGTTTGCGGGTTAGCGTGCCTTGCATGCCCATATTATCGACCACCGAGACATTTTTGACAAGCCGTCAAAAATGACCAAGCGCCATTTTTTCCAAAATCCGCCCGTTCGGGGGGGTGGGGGGGCGTGGATTG
>DATJTR010000270.1:0-2744 GCA_035503215.1 Pirellulales bacterium | reverse complement strand
TCACCTATTGGATGGCAGGCGGCGGGATCAAGCCGGGAGTCAGCTATGGCGAGACCGACGAGATCGGCCACGAAGCGGCGGTCAACCCCCGCCACATCCGCGACCTGCATGCGACCATTCTGCACGCGATGGGTTTCGACCATCGCAAGCTGTCGTTTTTCCACAACGGCCTGAATCAGCGCCTCACGGGCGTGATCGAGGCCGAACCGATTCACGAGATTCTTGCGTAACGTCGCACCGGCCAGTACGGTGCGAGCCAATTCCTTCGGAGTGCAACACGATGGACAACCGAGTTTCCCCACGCTGGCTTGCGCGCGTCGGGCTGGCCGCATTCGCGGCGTGCATCCTGGCGCCGGCTCTTCGCGCCGCCGAGCCGACCGAGCATCCGCTCAACGTTCCGCCGGAAGGCTTTGTGGCCCTCTTCAACGGCAAAGATCTCACGGGCTGGAAAGGCCTCGTGCTGAATCCAAAGCAGCGCGCTCTGATGTCGCCGAAAGAACATGCCGAGCGGCAAAAGGAAGCCGACGAACGGATGCACAAACATTGGAAGGTCGTCGACGGCGCTCTCATGTTTGATGGAGCGCCGTTTAACAAGTCGGGACCGCTCTGCACGATCAAGCAGTACGGCAATTTCGAGATGCTGGTTGATTGGAAGATCAGCAAAGGTGGGGACAGCGGCATCTATCTCCGCGGTTCACCGCAAGTGCAGATCTGGGATCCCGATGACCCTTCGCAGCAGAAAAACGGCGCCGCCAAAGGCTCCGGCGGCCTTTGGAACAATGAAAAGAACGAGCGGTTCCCGCTGGTGCGGGCCGACAAGCCGATCGGCGAATGGAACACGTTCCGGATTCGCATGGTGGGCGACCGTGTCACCGTGTGGCTCAACGGCCAGCTCGTCACCGACAACGTGGTGATGGAGAATTATTGGGACCGCAAACATCCGATCTATCCTCGCGAACAGATCGAGCTGCAGAACCACAATCATCCCCTCTACTTCCGCAACATCTTCATCAAGGAACTGCCGTAGCATGCCGTCGGTCGATTGGTACTACCACCGTCCCGGCTGCACGACGTGCGGGAAGTCGCAAGCGTTCCTCGAAAAGAAGAAGCTCGACGTCAAGGAGCAGGTCAACGCGGCCAAAATTCGTTTCGACCCCAAACAGGCCCTCGCGCTCGTGCGGCAAGCGAGCCGGCTCGTCGTGGCCAAAGGGAAGAAGGTCGTCGACTTCGACATGAAGCGCAACCCGCCCGATGATGAAACGCTGCTCAAGCACATCATCGGGCCGAGCGGCAAGCTGCGTGCCCCAGTCATCCGCCGAGGGTCGACTCTGTTAATCGGTTTCGCCGAGGACGAATTCGCCAAAGTGCTGGGTGCGAAATAACGTTTCGGGAGGCGGCGGCGGTGCAACTAGCCGGTCGGGTCGCCATCGTGACGGGCGGGGGACGGCGGATTGGCCGCGCCCTTTGCCTGTCGTTGGGCGATGCCGGCTGCAACGTGATGGTGCACTACTCGCACTCGGCCGATGAGGCGCGGGGCACCGTCCAACAGATCACGGCTTTGGGCGGACAAGCCGATTGCGTGGGCGCGGATTTCGGCGATCCGCAGGCGCCGATTTCTCAAGTGATTAGTGCGGCGTATGAGCGGTTCGGTCGGGCCGACATTCTGATCAACAGTGCGGCCATTTTTGAGCCAGGCTCGCTCGCGTCGACCACGGAGTCGAACTGGGACCGGCAATTCGCAATCAATCTCAAGGCGCCCGCCTTCCTCTGTCGCGAGTTTGCCGCACGTCACCAGCCCGGAGTGCCCGCGGCGATCATCAACATTGCCGATTGGCGTGGGCTGACGCCGCTACCAGGCCACTTTGCCTACACGTTGACGAAAGCCGCGCTCGTCGCGATGACGCGAATCCTGGCCTTGGAATTGGCACCGGACATTCGCGTCAATGCTGTCGCTCCCGGGTCGATCTTGCCTCCGCCCGGCGCGGGCCAGGACTACCTGGAACGCCTCGCACAGGAGGTCCCGCTCAAACGACACGGCGAGCCGAGCGACGTGACAAGTGCCGTCCTCTATCTCTTACGCTCCGATTTCGTCACCGGCGAAGTGCTTGCCGTCACCGGGGGCGAACAGCTTCGGTAACCCATCGCCCGTCAATTGCCCCACGGCGAAATTGAGACTGGCATGCGCGTCGAACCGGATCGAAAATAGAGAAAACGTAATGTTCGCACGCGGCCGGAGCGCATCGAGTGGAGTCGCCGCCCGCGTCCCTTTGCCCCGGTTCGCCGAGCCCCGCCGATGTCCGACAAGATTCGCATCAATGGCCTGTTTCTGCGCACGATCATCGGCATCAACCACGATGAGCGCGAGCATAAACAGGACGTGCTGATCAACCTTTCGCTCGATGTCGACACCCGCCCCGCCGCGCGCACCGACCAGATCGAAGATGCGGTGAACTACCGCACGATTACCAAGAACGTGATCGATCTGGTAGAGAACTCGCGGTTTTTCCTCGTCGAACGCATGGCCGATGAAATCGCCCGCCTGTGTCTTCGCGACCCACGCGTGGAAGCCGTGCGAGTCAGCATCGAGAAGCCCGCAGCCCTGCGGTTTGCCCGCTCGGTTGGCGTGGTGATTCGGAGAACGCGAGCGGATGTCTGAGCGTCGGACGAACCGCGCTTATTTGTCGCTCGGATCCAACATCGATCCGGAGCAAAACCTGCCGGCCGCCATTCGCGAGTTGGCAACC
>DATJTR010000269.1:0-4580 GCA_035503215.1 Pirellulales bacterium | reverse complement strand
CGCAGGGTTACTGGAGCGCCGTCGAGCACTCTAGTACCATTGAGCACCTGACTGCGAGTGGTGGCGTTGGATTGGTCCTCGCTCCGCCGCGTCCCCGTTCCGCCAGCCCGCGAGTAAACTGTCATGCCCGACCACGTGATGCTGCTTTCGATTCCTGGCCTGCGGAAGAGCGACATTCCTCGCATCCCCGCGCTCAAGCGGCTGGCCGAGTCGGGGGACGCGACCAACCTGGTCCCGAGCTTTCCCTGCGTGACCTGCCCGGTGCAGGTGAACATGACCACCGGGCGTTTGCCGCGCGAGCATGGAGTCGTGGCCAACGGTTTCTATTGGCGCGAGCGGCGCGAAATCGAAATGTGGACTGCCTGGAACGAAGTCGTCGAGCGGCCCCAAATCTGGGACATGCTCCAGCAGCACGACGACTCGATCACTTCGGCTGCCTGGTTCGGGCTGCTCACCAAGGGGGCCGAGGCCAATCTCGTCTGCACCCCCGCACCGATTCACAATCCCGACGGCAGCGAATCGCTCTGGTGCTATACCCGGCCGACCGAAATGTACGGCACGCTGCGCGACGCGCTGGGGCACTTTCCGCTCAAACATTTCTGGGGGCCGCTGGCCGGCATCCAATCGACCGCCTGGATCGCCGACAGCGCGGTTCTGGCGGCCCGCCAGTGGCAACCGAACTTCTTCTACATCTATCTACCCCACCTCGACTACGCCGCTCAGAAGGCCGGCCCCAACAGCCCGGCGGCCGACGCCGCGCTCGAGGCCCTCGATGGCGCGCTGGCCCGGCTGATCGCCGGCTGCCAGGAGGCCTACGCCCCGGAACGCCCCTTGTGGATCGTGGCCAGTGAATACACGATCGTGCCGGTAAATCATGTCAGCTATCCGAATCGCGCCCTCCGCTCGGCCGGCCTGCTCGAAGTTCGTCGCGAAGCGGACGGCGAACACCTCGACCTGGCCGCCAGCCGGGCCTGGGCCCTGGCCGATCACCAGTTTTCGCACGTCTTCGTGGCCGATCCGGCCGACGTTCCCCGCACGGCCGACGTCTTACGCCGCAGCGAAGGCATCGCCCAGGTGCTGGTCGGCGATGAACGAGGGTTGTACGAACTCGACCATCCGCGCTCGGGAGACATCGTGGCCGTGTCGGCCACTGGCAGTTGGCAAGCCTATTACTATTGGCTTGACGACGCCGCGGCGCCGGCGTTTGCCCGCACGGTCGACATTCACCGCAAGCCGGGTTACGACCCGGTGGAGCTGTTCTTCGACCCGGCGACGAAGGGAATTCCGCTCGATGCCTCGCTCGTGCGCGGTTCGCACGGCGCGCCGGCCCGCGACGATGCGCAGCGCGGCGTGATCGTCGCCTCCGAACCTGGCGTGCTCGTCGGACAGGCGCTGGCCGACACCGACGTCTTCGACCTCGTGCTGCGGCAGTTCGCCATTTAGAAAGCGACTCGCGGCAGCCGCTCGACCGGCCAGCGCGCGATCGTTCATTTGAGTCGTTTGAGGCGAATGTCCTTGAACTCGACCTTCATTACCCTATCGCCATGCACCTGCACGGCGACAATGCCCGACATCGCCCGCTTTTCGACCTGGTTGTCGACGCAATCCATGAACAGTTTGCCATTGACCTTGTGGGTCAGGTGATTGCCTTGGGCGGCAATTTCGTACTCGTTCCAGCCGTCGTTATCAAATCCCTCGTCGATCATGTCTTCGAGATTGCCGATCTTGGTAACTTCCTTGTTGCCCTTGGCATCGATGACGACTTTCGTCCCTCCCTTGGCCAACGAGCCGCGCCCAACGAGGTTGATCGGTTGTTCATATAAAGTGCCGACGTAAACGCCTGCCTTGTCCCAGTCGGCCTGATAGCCGCCGACGCGCCATTTCTCGAATTCCTTGCTGCGATATTGAACGCCCGAGTTGGGTCCTTTCCCGCTGATTCTGATTTTGACCCGCAGCACGAAATCGTCGACGGAGCCTCGCCGCCAGACGCAGAACGTATCGTCCTTCGGTAGATTCTCGGCGGTCGCTTCGCCGACAAGCGCGCCGTCCTTCACCGACCAGATCTTTGGGTCGCCGTCCCAACCATCGAGATCTTGGCCATTGAAGATCGGCTCGAAGCCCGTTTCGTCGTCGGCGGTCGCCGAGCGCGGGGCCAAGAGCAAACCGGCTGCCAACAGACAGCCTGCGAGGAAACTGCCGAAAATCCGCACTGCACGCGCGGACGATCCCAAAACTGGCGGTCGCCCGGTGGAGACGAACTGCATGCAAACACCTTTGAACGATGGAATGGGACGCGAAAGGAAAACCAGCGGCGGCGCTGCGCTCGGCAGCCGATCGGTCCGCCGCGGCCCTGGCCATTCTAGCCTGCCGGCGGCGCCGTTGGCGAGATACGCACCCCGAGGCGGATCGAGCCGACAATATGGCGAGCGGTCACTGCGGCGGCTTGAAGTCGAAACCGCGGCTTTGCCCGAAAAAGGCCAGCGGATTCTCGTACACGACCCGCCGGATCAGGCTGTCCGGGTGCCCGCGATGCCGCATGGCCAGAATGAAGTCGGGCACGGCGGTCGGCTTCGACGGCCCCCAATCGCCCGCTGAATTGACGAGCAGCCGCTCAGGACCATACAGCTCGACCATGTCGACCGCGCGCTCGGGCGTGCACTTGCTCACCGGATAGAGGGTCATGCCGGCCCAAAAGCCGCGATCGAGCACCTCGCGAATCGTGTGTTCCTCGACATGGTCGACCAGCACCCGGCCGTGGTCGATGCGGCGGTCGCCGCAAAGCATGTCCAGAATCATCCGCGTTCCTTGGTATTTGTCTTCCAAGTGGGGCGTATGGATCAGGATCTGCTCGTTGGTCTTCATCGCCAGATCGAGATGTTCGAGAAACACGATCGCTTCGTTGCGGGTGTTCTTGTTTAGCCCGATCTCGCCCACTCCGAGCACGCCCGGAGTGTCGAGCATTTCGCCGGCCAGCGCAATCACCTCGCGCGCCAGTCGCACGTTTTCCGCTTCTTTGGCATTGATGCACAACCAGGTGTAATGCTTGATGCCATACCAACCGGCCCGCTTGGGCTCGAACTCGGTCAATTGGCGGAAATAGTCGCGAAATCCGTCGACACTGCCGCGGTCGAAGCCGGCCCAAAACGCCGGTTCGCTCATGGCAACGCAACCCATCTTGGCCAGCGTCTCATAGTCGTCGGTGACGCGCGAGACCATGTGGATGTGCGGATCGATGTAATACATGGCCAATCGTCCTGGGCGTTTGCCGGCAAGGAAACAGGGCAGGGGCGTCGTGCCGGAGGCGTCCTCGATCGCCACCGGCGCGAGGATTATCCGCGCGGCGAAATCTCGAAACTCTCGCGCCACGCCGGGCTGTAAGCACGGGAAAAGATCATCTGAACTTGCTCCGCCCGACCGGGCCCGCCGGCACGCAACACTTCCAGCACGCGGTGAATGTTCTGAAACCGCGCGTCCTGGGCGACCGAGCCGGCGGCACGGTCCAGCCGGTCGAGAGCGGCCGCGACTTGCAGCAGTCGGGCACGCACTTCCAGAAACTCGCGATTCAACACATCCACGGCCTGAGGCGAATCAGACATCGAGCGAACCTTTCCTGTCTCGAGCACCGGGCGCACGCCGCGCTGCGGTGCGAATTACCACCGCGGGAGGCCTCGGCATGGGCTACGTCGGTCCGCCGCGCCAACGCTCTCCGCGCCTTTCAGTGTCGCGCGGCGGATATGAGAAATCAAGCGCGCCTGGCGCACCACTTGGCGACCATCCAGGACTTCGCCGCGTCCCATGCCGGCCGATCTACGCCACCGAGCACACGACCCGATCGACCGCTACAGCCGCTCCAAGCCGTACTACCCGGCGAACGCTTGGTCGGCTGGTACCGGTCCGCCGGGGGCGGGCCTGTCGAACCACGGATTTGCCTCACTCCTCCGGTCTCGGCCGGGAGGCTGCGGAGCCGATGGAGGAAAAAAGGCAAGCTAGCTTTAAAAGTAATGAAAATCGCGCAAACTCCGCCCCTCGAGCCGCTAAAAATCGGCCTCGCCAAGACGTTTCACGTACTCGCCAAGACGCCAAACGAGGCGGCCGTGGCCGTGCTGGTTGCTGCGCTCGATTCGCCCGACCCAGCGATCCAGGAGGGGGCCCTCTGGGCGCTTCTCGAGCGGCGCAGCCCCACTGGGCAACGCGAGATTCTCAAGCGACTCCATCGCGACGCCGAGCGCTGGCGTCCGATCATCGATCAACGGCAGGGAAGCTTGACTCATGCTCTGCGCGACGCGGTGTTGGGCAGCGACATCCAGTTGTGCCGCAACGCCTGCCAGGCGATTATTTGGTTCCGCGAGTACGATCTGCTGCCGGCCTTGATCGTGGCGGCCGAAGACCAATCGCATCCCAACGTCGACGTGGCGGCGCACACGATCGTCGAACTGGCCGAGCTGCTCAGTGCCGCCATGTCGGCCCCGCACTCGACGACCGATCGTCGTGATCCCCAGCTCATCCGCCGCCGCGTGGCCGGCCTGCTGGACGCTTCGGTCTCGCGGTTCGTGAAGCACTCGCGGAGGGAGATCATCACC
>DATJTR010000268.1:0-7546 GCA_035503215.1 Pirellulales bacterium | reverse complement strand
ATGCACGGCCAGCTCGTGCTGGAAAACGGCGAGCGCCGCGAAGTGTCGGGCAGTTTGCCGACGGACCTGCCGACCGGCTATCACGATTTTTTTGCCGCCGCGGGCGACCGGAATCCGGCCGGCCTCAATCCGGCCGATGGCCGGCCGCTGCGGATCATCGTCAGCCCGGGCCGCTGCCACTTGCCGGCGGATTTGAGGATTTGGGGCTGGGCGGTGCAGCTTTATGCGGCCCGCAGCCGGGCGAGCTGGGGGATGGGCGATTTCGGCGATCTCGCCCGCCTGGGCGCGTGGGCCCGGCCGCTGGGGGCCGGCATGCTGGTGGTCAATCCGCTGGATGCGGTCGCGCCGACCCTGCCACAGGAATCGAGCCCCTACTATCCCAGCAGCCGGCGGTTTTTGAATCCGATCTATCTGTCGATCGAATCGGTGCCGGGCTACAGCGAGTTGGCGGGGGAACTCGCCCCGCTGGCGGCCGAGGCCCACGCGCTCAATGCCGAGCCGCTGATCGATCGCAGCCGGGTGTGGCAACTCAAGCTGACGGCGCTGGAAAAACTGTGGCGGCGTTTCGGCAGTGACGACGCGTTTGAACGATTCGTGGCCGCCGGGGGCGCGGCGCTACGAAGCTTCGCCACGTTTTCGGCGCTGGCAGAGCGGTTTGGCGGCAACTGGCACGTGTGGGACGAGGCGTATCGCGACGCCGGATCGGCGGCCACGGGGCGGTTTGCGGCCGAGGCGGCTGATCGCTGCCGGTTCTTCATGTGGTTGCAGTGGCTGGCCGATCGGCAGTTGGCCGCGGCGGCCGGGCAGTTGACCGTGATGAAAGATCTGCCGATCGGGGCAAGTCCCGATGGCTTCGACGCCTGGGCCTGGCCAAACCTGCTGGCACGCGGCGTGGCGATGGGGGCCCCGCCCGACTTGTTCAACACGCAAGGGCAGGATTGGGGACTGCCCCCCTTGGTGCCGCACGCCTTGCAGCGGGAGCGGTACGAGCCGTTCGTCGAAATCGTCCGCAGCAGCTTGCGGCACGCCGGCGGATTGCGGATCGACCACGTGATCGGGCTGTTCCGCTCGTTTTGGGTGCCGGTCGGTTTCGGGGCCCAGCGCGGGGCGTATGTCCGCTATCCGGTTGACGACCTGCTGGCGATTCTGGCCCTGGAAAGCCAGCGTGCCGGGGCGATCATCATCGGCGAAGACTTGGGCACCGTCGAGCCGGGCACGCGGGAGCGGCTGGCAGCGCACGACATCCTCTCCTACGCGCTGTTGTACTTCGAGCGCTCGCGGCCGAGCGACTTTCCGCACAAGGCGCTGGCCGCCATCACGACGCACGATCTACCCACCGTGGCCGGTCTGTGGAATGGCAGCGATCTGGCGGAGCAGATGGCCCTGCACCTTTCGCCCGACCCGGGGGAAGAACGGGCGCTGCGGGAACGGCTGATGCAGCTCACCGGATTGGGGCCGACGGCGTCGATCGACGAGATGATTTTGGGGACACATCGGGCGCTGGCCGAGGCGCGATCGATGGTCGTGGCCGCGACGCTGGAAGACGCCTTGGCCGTGGCCGAGCGGCCGAACATTCCCAACACCACGTACGATCGCCGGCCGAACTGGTCGCGGGCGTTGCCCGTGCCGATCGACGATTTTGCCACTCTCGAGCGGCCGGCGAAGCTGGCGGAGATTTTGTCGGGCCAGCGGCGAGGATGCTTGGCCCAAGAAAACGCAAGCTAAATGTTTCTAGCCAATCCGGCCCGGCCCTCACTCTCCGGCAAGATGCGGATATCTGCGACTGGCCCTTCGGCGTAACCATGGAGGACCCACGAACCAGTGGGAAGGCCGGCGCCCACGACTCACCTACTTGAAAAAATGTCGCGACCCCGCTAGACTTCTACCGCCTCTGTCTAACCTTTCAACCATGTCTGTCAACCATACCTGGAGGCGCCCCGTGCCGACGCCGCAAGATAATGGCGATCCCATCCAGCTTTATGACTACCTAGGCGTGGGACAAACGAATCAACTGTGGAAAGTTGAGAGCATAGAGAGCGACTGGGTTCATTTGGTATGTGTCGCGAGCGGCAAGGTTCTGGATGCTGTTGCCCCAAGCGTTGGCAGTAACGGATGCCTTATCCAGCTCTGGGACAACTTGGGCGACGACGAGTCGCATTACAACCAGCATTGGGAGATAGTTTCGTCCGGCGCCGCGGGCGCCGTGTTCCTCATATGCCGTGCTTCACCAGGGAAAGTGCTCGATGCGACACTCGAAAGCGTCGACCAGAACGGGTGCGTAGTCCAATTGTGGGACAGGTTTGACCCGCCTCACCCGAACCAGACGTGGAAGATTAATTCCGTGGGCGGCGGCGCGAACTACATCTCGTCCGCGGATTCCGGGAAGGTTCTGGACGCAAAAAACGAACCGGATCCACCAAAACCGCCGTCGCACCCAAACCCCGCGTGCAAGTGGATCTGGGAATCCGACGGCATGGGTGGCGGGAGCTGGGTTCTGCAATGCGGGTAGGCAATCAGGCCACTGGCCAATCGCAGACGCCGATATTTTGGCGGAAAGTGCGGCGATTTGCAGTCGAGATGCCGACGCAAGAAGCGGAATGGGCGATGATTGCGGGTGCCCGCATTTGGCGAGTTTTCGAGCAGCGAATGGGACTCAGCGGGGCTTTTTCGCCGCACCGGGTTTGACCTGAGGTTTGCCCACGTTGCGTTTCAGGTGCTCGGGTTTGGCCGCCGGCAGCTCGGCGCCGACTTCGCCGGCACGACGAACAAAGGCCGCCCACCACGCGTCCGGCGCTTTGCCCTCTGCGTGAAGTTCCGAGCACCGGGTGATCGGATTCACCAACATGATGTGGGCGAATTCACGGATCCCGTCTTCATGGGTTTTAATGAAGCCGAGCTCCTTCAGTTTGAATAGGCGCTCGCGCATCGTACGCTCGGCGCGGGTGCCGTCGTAGCCGGCAGAGTACGCGAGTTCCTTCTCGTTGGTGATGCTGACCAAGCCCTCGTCGAATACGCGGGCCCAGAGTTCGAGGTAAAGCAACGTCGGGTCGAGTCGACCAGAAAGGGAGCGGATAAGGCCCATGATGAGCGGCAAAAGCCGCGGTATTGTAGTGAAACCCTTATTCTTCGTCCTGTTCCAAAATTCGTCCCCGGAATTCGGCCAAAGCTGCTCGCGCAGCGCGTGCCGCTTGGTCGCCTGCCGATTCCGTCTTGGGCTGACTGGGCCGAGTGCGGCAGCGAGCGTTGTCATAGCGGTCGCCTGGTATTATGATGCAGTTCTCTAACAATGAGTCGCCGGGCGGTGGCCCCCTTCGCCCGAACGACTGTCAGCCTGTCCGTGGTATGGACACACTCTGGCAGCCGATCGGAGAGGCGAACCGCCCGGCGGCTTTCTTATGCTCGTGGGGTTGGCCGTTGGTCTTCGGCTCCTCACTTCCGCGATTATCCGCGTTTTGGTTCTTCCGTCAAGCGATCGGAATTACGGCTACCAATGGACGCTCGTTGCGATTGTCTGGGAATATTAGGCGATGAGTCGGCATTTCCGTTCGACCGATCGCAGATGAAATGGCGATTTGTCGCGCAGAATCATTCGATTTCTCGGGGTTCGCTTGAGCAATTGGGTTCTCCTAGTCCTCCAATTGTTCTCCATTCGTACTCGGTCGTGATCGTCCGTGATCCGCCCCCTTCCCCGCCGAGACTTGGCTTGATGCGGGGCCTGGAGCGCAACCGGCGCCAACGGCGCGTCTCCAGCCGCCGCGCGACGGATGGTGAAAACCATTGCACGAGCGGCAACTGTAGAAACGGCCTGCGCCAGCCGATATGTAGCCGGGCATAGCCGCCGGCCCGTGGTCGAGATAACCACTGGTGGGCCGGACGCCGGTGACGGCGCCGAGAGCGGAACGGAGACGGTCCTATGGGGTCGTGGACCTTTTCACGTTTCCGCCTGGCGGGCGGCGAGGACGTGGGCGATGACGGACTCCATCCGCGATTCGTCGCAGAAGGGGGAGAGGACGTACGACTTGAGGGCCACGATCGGCTCGCCGTAGTCGGTTTGGCGATAACAACTGGTGAGCGAGATCACCACGCCGTTGCCCGACAGGGCCTCGGCCTGCACGCGGGCAAAAATTCGCCGGTTGTAATCGTTGTGGGCGCGCAGATGGTCGCGGTAGCTGGAGTCGTGCTGTTCGCGACCCGGCACCGTGAACGTGTTGACGCCGGGCGGGTAGGCTCGAAACAGGGTGACGGGACCGACGTTCTGATGGTTGAGCACCGTCAGATGGGGGTTCGATTCGATCCGCTCGCGGAGCACTTCCGACATTTCGACCGCGTGGCCCAGCAGCACGCGGTAACCTTCTTTGCCCAGCAGCAGCAGGTTGGCCAAGGCCGACATCGGGCCCAAGCCGCTGCGAGTCGTTTCCAGCGTGTAGAAACCGGGATGATGCTCGCCCGATTGGTAGAGATAGGGCATCGTGTCGCGCGGCCGGGCGATCAGCTTGAGGTCGTCCTCGCGGCGGACCAGCACCAGCGCCGAAACGTACGGGGCGTAGCCGGTCTTGTGGAAATCGATGCCCACGGAATCGGCCAGCGGCAAATGCCGGATGCGGTCTTGGGCGGCGGCCAAAGCCCGCACGGTGCGGCCGCGAAACTGGAGCGGATTGGCTTCGAAATCGTAGTCGTTGAACACGCTCCAGGCCCAGCCGATCACGGCGTCGGCGTGCAGATGGGGCGTGTAGGGGAGCGCGAATTCTTTGACCAGGCGATGCCGCAGGGCGTCGATCGCTTCCAGGTCGTCGATGCCGAAAGCGTCGGTCGTGCCCAGCGTGGCTACGATGGCGGCAATTTGGCGGCCGTCGGCCAGGGCCGCGCGGGCGGCGGCTTCCAGCGATTCGATGCGGATGGCATTGTCCGGACCGGTGGGGACGGCGATCACGCTCTCTTGGCCGATTCCCAGCCAGGAGGCCGCGGTCAGGCAGCAGTAATGGCTTTGCGCGCTGGCCAGCACGACCGGCGACCCGCGGACGCCGTGCACGCCGGAGCCGGGCAGGGCTTTTTCCAGGCCGATCTTGATGCCGTACAGCACGCCGCCGGTGCCGCCAAAGGTGAACACGCCGCCGGCCTCCTCGGGCGGATAGCCAACCAGGGCGGCGGTCATGGCCACGGCCCGCACTTCGGCCTCGGCGAACAGCCGCGCGCTTTCGTCGCTGCACAGGTTGGGATTGTAGGCCAGCGGCAGGAGGACGCCGATCAGGCTGGCGATCGTGGGGTTCGGCACCACGTTGATCTGGGACCGCGGGTGCCCCCAGATGAACATGCCTTGCAGATAGTGGACGAGTTGCGCGGTGACCGCTTCGAGCTTTTGCCCCTGGTCGAGCGTGCGCGAAGCGCGGGCGGCCGGATAGTCGGGCGTGGTGGGGTTGCCGAGGATCGGCCGCTGCGATTTGAGCGCGTCGACCTGGTCAAGCGCGCGGAGAATCGAGAACACGACGTAGCCGTCGTGAACCGGATCGGAAACGGGCTGCGGAAAGGCCTGTCGCAGCTCGCTGAGCAGATTCTGGTAGGAAGGCATCGCACGCTCCGCCAGCATCCATTATTCGGCACGTTGCCCCGGCGGGCAAAGAATCTGTGGTGCGTCAGTTTAACTGGCGGGCTTGTCGCGCGGCAGGGAAGGGGGCAGATCCATGTTTTCGGGCCACGCCTCACGCAAGGGCAATCTCACCCAGCCGAAAAATGGACCAGACCCCGGCAAGGCGGCCAAACGCCGCCGATTTAGCCTCGTTCCAGCCGCCGGGCACGGACCTGGTCGAGCGTGACGGCGGCAACGATGATGACGCCGATGATGATGTCTTGAATCGGGTTGGGGAGCGAGAGGGCGGTCGAGCCGGCATTGATCGTTTGCATGATTGCCGCCCCGGCCAAGGTGCCGACGACCGAACCGCGTCCGCCGCTGAGGCTGCCGCCGCCGATGACGACGGCGGCGATGATTTTGAGCTCCATCCCCAGCCCCGACGGCGGGCTGCCCTCGCTCAGCCGGCTGAAATGGTAGATGCCGGCCACGCCGGTAAACAGCCCGGCCAAGGCATAGACCAGCACCCGGGTGCGGCCGACGCCGATCCCGCACAATTGCGCCGCCCGCGCGTTCGAGCCGATGGCGAACACGTGCCGGCCGAATACGGTCCAGTGGAGCAGGGCCGAAAGGCAGGCGGCCAGGGCCAGCGTGAGCCACACGCTCCAACCGAAATTCGGCAGCAGCGGCTCCCACAGCCAGAGGGGCTGGGGACGCGTGGTGACGAGCGACGGCAGCCAGTCGGCGATGTCGCGAGTCGATGGCCGCACCGTGGTTTCCTTGGAGAGGACCTTGCCGATGCCGAGGTAGGCCGTCATCGTGCCCAGCGTGATGATGAACGGTACCACGCGTAGCAAGCTGGTGAGCAGGCCATTGAGCAGGCCGGCCAGGCAGCCGGTGGCCACGCAGGCGGCGATCGCCACGGCCGTGCCGACGTTCGGATTGGCGCTGGTGTGCTTCGTCAGGGTCCAAGCCATTACGGTTGCGGCGAGCGAGAGCGTGGTGCCGACCGAGAGATCGATGCCGCCGGCGATGATGATCAGCGTCATGCCCAGCGCGGCCACGGCGATGGTCGAAGTTTGCACGGAGCTGGTCCGCAGCGAGCGCATCGACCAGAACGAGGCCCGCTCGCCGTTCATCAATTGATCGGCCACGGCGAAGAGCAGGATGATCACGAGCAGCGCGACCACCGGGCCGATCGTCGAGCCGAGAGCGTGCCCGCGACGGTTCAGCCGGGCGCCGGCGGCGACCAGCAGGGCGACGTCGGCGGCCAGACCGACCAGGCCCAGCCAGGGGATTTTTAGCCAGTCGCCCAGCCAGGCGGCCAGGCACAAAATGCCCACGGCGGCCAGATAGGCGGCGGCGACCGCGGCCAGGCGAAGAGCGGTTCCGCGCCACGCCGAGCCGGGGGGGCCGCCCGCTTGTGCGGCGGGGGGAACGCTGTCGGCGGGAGGCGGGGATTGAAGTCGTGACATGCTGGATGAACTACGCGACTCGGCGCCGATCCGGGGACCAACGCAGGAAGGGGGACAGTCCCAATTCGCTCCGCGGACTTCGCAAATTCGGGACAGTCCCCGGCAGCGACTCAATCTTGAAATTGGGCGGGGGTCAGCAGCGGCTTGATGGCCGGATCGTTCATGTTTTCGGGCGTGGCGATCGTTTCGCCCGTGTCGATCTCGGCCGGAACCTCCTGGCCGTTCAAGTGGTCGATCATCGTCTTGGTGGCCAGATATCCCATCCGCACCGGATCTTGCACGACGACGCCTTGCACTTTGTTTTCGGCCAGGGCCTGCACGATCCGCTCGCTGGGATCGAAGCCGATGAAGACGATCTTGCCGGCCAGCCCCGCTTCTTCCAACGCCCGCAGCGTGCCGGTGGTGTTCGGCTCGCAAACGGCGAACATGGCGTCGATCTCGTCGCCAAATTTGCCGATCATCTGCTGGGCTTTGTCGAGGGCGGTTTGCGGGGTGTCGCCGCTGTATT
>DATJTR010000267.1:0-2690 GCA_035503215.1 Pirellulales bacterium | reverse complement strand
CCGAGCGATCGCGTCGCGCCAAAACACTTCTCGTCCCGCATCTCGCCCCCCTTTGGCCATGACTCGCCTCCTGAGCATTGAAAAGCCTCAGTCTGACGAGCACGCCGTCCAAAATGCAGCTGCGTTTCGCGGAACGGACACCATTTTGCAGCGTTAGGGATTTGTCGTAGAGGGCCTTCAGCGGCTTGGCCGCGGAAGGAGGCCTTTGATGGCGAATCAGCTCAAGATGGCAGATATTCAGGCGATATTATCGTTAGATGCGCAAGGTTGGTCGCATCGCTCGATCGCCGCGCGGCTTGGCGTGCATCGCGAGACGGTCTCGCGCTACGTGCGGCTGGCGGCCGGCAGTTCAAAACCAGCCACTTTGCACGCCGGGATTTGGCCCGAGAACGAGCCGACGGGCGGTTCAAAACCGGCCACTATGCACGCGCCGCCGGGAAGCGGCGATCCGGTTCCTGTAGCGGTCAGTGCCGGTGAGCAACTCGGCGATCCAAAACCGGCCAAAATGCACGCCGGGAATTCGGCAGCGGAAGAACCGTCGCCACCCGTATTGGTGGCATCGGCCGCGCGGCGGGCCAGCCGCTGCGATCCGTGGCGGGAACTGATCGAGGCCAAGGTGGCCGCGGGGCTGTCGGCGCAGCGCATCTACCAGGACCTGGTCGACGAACACAGCTTCGCTCACAGCTATTCGACGGTGCAAAGGTTCGTGCGCCGTTCGAACCAGGCCCGGCCGCTGCCGTTTCGGCGGATGGAATGCGGGCCGGGCGAAGAGGCGCAGGTCGACTTCGGCACGGCGGCGGCGGTCGAGGGAGCCGATGGCAAGCGGCGGCGTGGGCACGTGCTGCGGGTCGTGCTCTCGTTCTCGCGCAAGGCCTACAGCGAGGTGGTCGAGCGACAGACGACCGAGGCCTTCATTCGCTGCCTGGAAAACGCCTTTATGCACTTCGGTGGCGTCCCGCAGACGCTGGTGATCGACAACCTGCGGGCGGCGGTGAGCCAGGCGGACTGGTACGAGCCCGAGCTCAATCCCAAGCTGCAAAGCTTCGCCGCTCATTATGGCGTGGCCATCTTGCCGACCCGGCCGCGCACACCGCGTCACAAAGGCAAGGTGGAACGGGGCATCGGCTACGTGAAGGGGAACGGCCTCAAGGGCCGAACTTTTACGAGCATCGCCGAGCAGAACCGGCACTTGCAGGCTTGGGAAACCAATGTGGCCGACTGCCGCATTCACGGCACCACGCGCCGGCAGGTGGGCCTGGTCTTTCGCGAGCTGGAGCAGCCGGCCTTGCGGCCGTTGCCGAGCGAGCGCTTCCCGCTGTTCCAAGAAGCCGAGCGGATCGTGCATCGCGATGGCCATGTCGCCGTGGAACGGGCTTATTACTCGGCTCCGCCTGAGCATGTCGGCCGCACGGTCTGGGTGCGCTGGGATGGCAGGCTGGTGCGGATCTTCAATCGACAATGGCAGCAGATTGCGGTGCACGTCAAAGTGCCGGTCGGCAAGTTCAGCACCCAGGCGGCCCATGTGGCGGCGGAGAAGATCAGCGGAGTCGAACGCGGGGCAGCTTGGCTCTTGGGCCGCACTCGCTCGATCGGCGCACATGCCGAAGCCTGGGCCGCGGCAATGCTCGAAGCACGCGGCGTGGAGGGGCTGCGCGTGCTGCAAGGCCTGTTGGCGCTGACCGGCAAACAGGGCGCGCCTTCGGTGGACGAGGCCTGCCGAATCGCCGCCTCCTACCGTGCCTATCGGCTGCGAACGGTGCGGGCCCTGGTCGAGCGACAGGCACCGCGCCAAAGCGAGCTGGCGTTCACCGCCGAGCATCCCTTGATCCGCAACCTGGCCGACTATGGGGCCATCGCCCGCCGCGCGCTGGCGCAAACCGCCGTCGTAGAACCACCCGCGCGTACGATCGGGGGAAGGAACCAGCAGGACCCCCAGGTTCCTTCCCCGGAGCCGCCTGTCGGCGGTTCCTCCCCAACCTCCTTCCCCTCTTCTCTGCTTTATTGACGCTCGTAAACCCTTGTCTGATCGGAGACCCTGATGAACGACCGACTGCAATCCGCGCTGAGGCAACTGCGGCTCTCGGGCCTGCTGGAAACCCTGGACGTCCGCCTGCAAGAAGCGGCCGGCCACAACTTGAATCATGCCGAGTTCTTGGAACTGATCCTCCAGGACGAACTGCTGGTCCGCGGCGAGCGGCTGATCGGCCGGCGCGTGAAGGCCGCGGCCTTCCGCGAGCTCAAGACGCTGGACGACTTCGATTGGTCGTTCAACCCGGCCATCAAGAAGAAACAGCTCTTCGACCTGGCCACCTGCCGTTTCATCCGCGAGGGACGCGACGTCCTGTTCCTCGGACCGCCGGGCGTCGGCAAGAGCTATCTCGCACAAGCCATCGGCTATCAGGCGATCAAGCAAGGCTTCGTCGTGCTCTATCGCTCGATCTTCGACGTGGTCCGCGACTTCCTGCATGACGAGGTGCTGGGCGAAGACGACAAGCTGCTGGCCCGATATCTCAAGCCCGACCTGTTGATCGTCGACGACATGGGCATGATGAGGTGGACCCCAAAAACTGGGCGCGCTGATAAGGTGTAGTTTCCGGGGGCGGAAACGGCCGAATCAGGAGTGTGCCAGGATGACGCGGAAGCGGCGGGTGTTTGGGGCCAGCTTCAAGGCCAAGGTGGCTTTGGCGGCG
>DATJTR010000266.1:0-4518 GCA_035503215.1 Pirellulales bacterium | reverse complement strand
GAGTTCGACCAGCGAGCCTTTGAGATTGCTGCTGATCTGCCGCGTCGACTCTTCCGACGCCGCCCGTCGGCCGTAGGTGATCCAACTGTTGCTCGACAGTTTCGTGCCGATGCGTTCCAACGAATTGAATGGAATGCACAGGTTCATCATGCCGCGCAAGTCGCCGAGCGTCAGCTCGAAGCTGATCAGCACGACCACTTCGTTCGGCGGCACGATCTGCACGAGCTGTGGATTGCTCTCCACTCGCTCGACCGACAGGTCCAAGTCGAGCACGTTCGACCAGGCGTGTTTCAGCTCGGCCAGAAACAGGTTCGTGATCCGCGACACCAGCCGCAGCTCGATTTCGGTGAGCGGCCGCCGGGCCAGGGGAGCGCTCTCGCGGCCGCCTCCCAGCAATCGGTCGATGATCGGATAGACGATCGACGGATTGATGTCGAGGATCAGATTGCCTTCCAAAGGCGCGGCGCGCAGCAGGTTGAAGCAGGTCGGGTTCTCCAGGCTGAACACGAACTCGCTGTAGGTCAACTGATCGACGCTGGTCAGCTTGACCTCGACGATGCTCCGCAGCAGGGCCGACAACGCCGCGCTGAAATTGCGGCCAAAACCCTCGTGCAGGGTTTGCAACGCCCGCATCTGCTCCTTGCCGACGCGCTCGGGCCGCTTGAAGTCGTAGGGACTGACTTTCTCGCGCGGCCGCTGCGGCGCACTCGATGGCCGCCGCGCCGCCGGTGGCGGGGCGGGCTGCGCCGCCAATTCGTTCAGCGCGCCCGACTCCATCGCGCTGAGCAAGCTCTCGACTTCCGCTTGACTGAGAACGTCGCCCGCCACGGTCACCTCCTTGTCGATCCGCTTTCCTGCCGCTCATCTCCAAAAGCGGCCAATGCTGCGTCGCAGCGACGGTCCTTCATCCCCGGTAGGTCAGGCCTTGGCCTGACATTTCCCGGGCATTGTCAGGCCAAGGCCTGACCTACCGCTGGGGACTGTCCCGGTTTTGCGTAGCAAAACGGGACCGTTCCTTTTCCTCTTCCAGCCAAATCAGGGGCATCCCTCTCCATGCGTCCCCGACCTTACTCCCGAATCTGCCCCTCGCCGTAAACGATGTATTTGTAGCTCGTCAGTTCCTTGATGCCGCAGGGACCGCGGGCGTGAAACTTGTCGGTGCTGATGCCGATCTCGGCCCCTAGCCCGATCTCGCCCCCGTCGTTGAACCGCGTGCTGGCGTTGACCATCACCGCCGAACTGTCGACCGCCACGACGAACTGCCGCGCGGCGGCCAGGTCCGCCGTGATGATCGCATCGGTATGTTTCGAGCCGTAATGATTGATGTGCTCGATCGCCTCGGTGAGCGAATCGACCACCTTCACCGAAAGCGTCGGCCCCAGATACTCGGCAAAAAAATCGGCGTCGCTGGCCGGCACGGCCGTGGCCACATAATGCCGGCAACGCGTGTCGCCACGCACCTCCACACCGCGATCGGCCAGCGTGCGGCAGAGGCGAGGCAAGAACCGCGGGGCGATTTCGTTGTGGATCACCAGCGACTCGACCGCGTTGCAAACTCCCATCCGCTGGCACTTGGCGTTCAGCGTGATCGCTTCGGCCATGTCGACGTCGGCCGAGCGGTCGACGTAAATGTGGCAATTGCCCGTGAAGTGTTTGATCACCGGCATCTTGGCTTCGGCCGCCACGCGGCGAATCAGCCCCTCGCCGCCGCGGGGAATCGCCACGCTGATGTATTGGTCGAGGGCGAGGAAATGTCCCACGGCCGCCCGATCGGTGGTGTCGACCAGTTGGATCGCGTCTTCCGGCACGCCCGTTTCGCGGGCCGCCTGGGTCAACAGGGCCGCCACCGCCCGATTCGATTCCAGCGCTTCCTTGCCGCCGCGCAAAATCACCGCGTTGCCGCTCTTGATGGCGATCGCCGCCGCGTCCGAGGTGACGTTCGGCCGCGACTCGTAGATGAAAAAAATCACCCCCAGCGGCACGCGGACCTTGAGCACTTCCAGCCCGTTCGGCCGCTGGCTCGATTCGATCACCTCGCCGATCGGTTCCTGCAGCGCGGCCACTTCCTCCAGCGCCTTGGCCATCGACGCGATCGTCTTGGGCTTCAGCCGCAAACGATCGATTTCGGCCGCCGTCAGGCCAGAGTCGGGCGCCCGGGCCACATCCTGGGCGTTGGCCGCTTCGAGCTCGGCATGATGCTCGCGGAGCAGCCGGGCCGCGGCGTTCAAAAACGCGTTTTTCACGTCCCCCCGCAGGCCTGCCAACACGGTCTGTGCCCGGTGGGCCCGCTGGGCCATTTCGGTGCAATAAGCTTCGAGCGAAGTGGGTTGGGCAATCGCCATAGCGTAAGTCGATGCTCAAAAGCAACTTAAGGTCGTTCCGCCCAGCCATCGCCACCCCGCGTGGCAATCTGCGTAAACTACCTGGAAGTATCCGCAAAACCGCCGGACAGGTCAACGCCGATGCCGCTGCGGGGACACCCGCTCCACAGCCGACTTTTCCGTGTTTCAGCAGCGACACTTTGATGCCAGCAGATGTTCGCGGGGGTAGCGTTGCTGGAACGGAGGTTTGCCCGCGCGCTTGAGGGCGCGAATGCGCGGCGCGCTGGGACCGACCGCGATGGAGACAAGCGGCGCGCCATCCCGCAGGGGTACCGTAAGAGTGGGCATCAAACGACCCGTGTCACGATCCGCGGTCGCTCGTGGCGTTTGATCTGTTTGACGAGAAACGGGGCCAGCCCGAACTGCACATAGCCGGCGTCCAAAGCGCGCTCGTAGGTGTCCCAAATGCCAGCGATCACGTCGCGGCAAATCACGACGAACTTTCCCTCTCCGTCGGCCAGCAAGCGGTCTTTGTTGTTGGCGTAGGTCTCGAGTTCGGTCTTGAGTGGTTCGGTCGTCAGCATGGGACATGTTCCATGACTGGGTGTGCGGTGCGCACTGCCGATTCAACCTCGCTGATCTGACAATCAAATATATCCCCGTTCCGGACACCCGGCAACGAATTCCGCCGTTCGCTTGGGCGTACCCAGCGCAACCGCCGCCTTATTGTTGAGCCGCCCGTCCGCCTGCGATATGCTCTAGACGCTCGCATTTCGCACTTCCATCCAGGCGGAGAAATCTCATGCGTCCGATCAGCCGCGTGGCGCCAGAATGGTGGGACTATACGACGCTCGATCCCGAGATTCTCGCCGACGCGGCCCGGCTCACCGCCGACGATTTTCCTGGCCTCGCGCGCGAAGGTTTTGAGATCCGCTTCTACGACACCCGCGAAGATTTCTATCTAGCCGAAGCGCTCGAATACATCACCGCTTGGCGGCAAGCGACGGCCGACAACCCGGTCGGCATCTGCGGCCCGATCGGCCCGACCGAGCAGTTGCCGCTCGTTGCCCGGCTGGTGAACGAATTGGAAATCGACCTCAGGCACGCCCATTTCTGGGGCATGGACGAATGGGCCATCGATGGCCGCGAAGTCGGCGAAGATTTTCCGCTCAGCTTCGCCCGGGCCGACAAAGAATTGTGTTTCAACCGCATCGCGGCGCGCTTGCGGATGCCGGCCGAGAACCTGCACTTTCCCTCCGCGCGGCCGGAAGCTTATAGCCGCTCCTACGACCAGATTCGCTGCCTGGTCATGCAAGGAGGGCAGGGGGAGGTGAAACACTGGGCCTTCAACGATCCGCCCCGCCGCACCGGCAAACACGCCGATGCCCCGCCGACGCCGGCGGAGTATCGCAAGCTCTCGACGCGCGTCGTCGATCTGCACCCGATGACGCTGATTCAAAACGCCCGCACTTCCGGCGGCGGCGTGGTGTCGGCCGTGCCGACGCAAGCCATCTCCGTCGGGCCGGTCGAAACGTGGAAGGCCGACAAGGTGTCGATCTGGCATTTCGGCAATCACGACAATCCGTTCGGCCAGCGGCTGACCACCTGGATGATCTCGAAGCGGATTCCCGATGCCTCGGTGCCGATGTCGCTCTTGGCCGATCATCCCCACGTGCAGTTCAATTTTTACCGCGGCGGCATCGGCACCTGCGGCGCCGAAATGCACTAAGATGCAGCGATCCGCCGGCGTCGGGGGATCGACACTGAATCGCCGGTGATCCTCCAATTCGCCCGACACACTCATGACCGAAACCACTCCTCGCCCGCCGCGCGTGCTGGCCATCGGGGCGCATCCCGACGACGTCGAATTCCACATGGCCGGCACGTTCATCCTGCTCGGCCGTGCTGGTTACGAGCTGCATTACATGAGCTTGGCCAATGGCTGTTGCGGCTCGACCGAGCACGGACCGGGCGAGGCGGCCGAAATCCGCCGGCACGAAGCCATGGCCGCGGCCGCCATGATCGGGGCGAAGTTTCACCCCAGCCTGGTGAACGATATGGAAATCGTCTACGACGTGCCGACGGCCGCGCGCCTGGCGGCGGTGGTGCGGCAAGTCGCCCCCCGAATCTTGCTCACGCATCCGCCGAACGACTACATGGAAGATCACGAGGCGACCTGCCGGCTGGCCGTCACGGC
>DATJTR010000265.1:0-3745 GCA_035503215.1 Pirellulales bacterium | reverse complement strand
GATCGACATCGTGGCGCCGCTGATGTCGCTATCGGTCGAGCTGACCGTGATGCCCGCGTCGACCGTGGCCGCGGTGCCGCCGGTGACGACCGTCGGGGTCGGGTTGGTCACAGTCAAGGTCGGCGGATTAATCGTGGGCGACCCGGCAGTCATCGAGGCCGACAAGTAAACCGGGGCGGTCGTGATGCCACCCGGATCACCCGAGCCGTCGTACAAGGGAACGGTGTCGAAATCGACCGTTTCGCCCTTCGTCAACGTGAGCGTGGTCGAGTAGCTCCACTGCATGTCGAATTCGGTATTCGTGCTGAATGTTCCGCCGCCGGTCTTGGTGCCCGACTGCGGCGAAACGAGATCCGTGCTGGTGTGGACCAAGGTCCAGGTGCCGCCGGTCCCGTGATTTCCCGAGGGACCCATGCCACCGGTCGCGCCGCTGTTGATCGAGAGCCCGCTGCCCACGCCGATCGAATGACCCACGGTGGGCACGTCGGCCTGATTGACCGAGGCGATGTCGGAGGAGAAGCCATCGGCGAGAACCGATGAACCGTTGAGAATGACCGCGTAGCCGGGCTGACCATCGTTCCAGGTCCAGAAGTCGCCACCACTCTCGCCGCCGAAACCCTGATACGGGTCGAACATCGGATCCGTGAAGGTGGTGCTCAAGGTGTACGAGCCGGTCGTCGGGGCAATGAACCGCGAGGTGGTCGGGCCGTTGATCGATTCGATGACCAGAGCCCCGGTCGGGAAATTCACGATGCCCGAGTCGGGATCCGGGACCGGATTGCTGCTGCCGTTACCGTTCAGGCCGTTGTTGCCATAGTTATAGCTGACGGCGTGAATGCCGAGCGTCGGCGAGGTGTTGGTGAGATCATTCTGCGTTTCGAAGCCGGCAAGACCCGGTTCACGATAATTATAATCGATGTTCGTGCCGTCGGTGGCATACGGCATTTGGGTGAAGTTGACCTTCCCCGCCGTGCCGGAGGTGCCGTAGAGGCTGGGCTGGTTGAAGACTTCGTCGTTGAAGTTGCTGAAATCGTTGTTGTTGTAGGCGTTGTCGCCGTTGTTGTCGTAGCCAAAATCCCACACCGGATTGGTGCCGGACGGGCCCGAGGAATAGACGAACGGAATGACGTTGCTGGCGTTGCCGTTGTAGGAAGGATCGTCGGTGCCGCCCCGGCCGGTGTTGTTGTTGTAGTAGCCGGAGACCGTCGCGCCGGTCGTGGTCGTGGTGCTCTTCTTTTTTGTCATCGTGGCATGGGCGATGGTGGCGCTGTCGCCTAACGCCGCTTCGCCGTTATCGGCGCTACCGTTTTGCGTGAACGGATCGGTGGCGGTGTACGTCGTGCTGAGCATCCGCCGCTCTTCCAGGGTCTCAAACCGACTCTTGTGGGACGTTTCAAGGGGCTTTTTGGACATAGGGGGTGTCTCTTCCTGTTATGAAAAGCCGGTGGAGAAAACTGAAACGGGGGCGATGGCCCCACCGCAAAACTGATCTTGGCTACACGTTCAAAGGGTGCGAATCAGACTGGTCTACGTGCCGGCGACAAAACCTTGCGGCAAGGCGGAAAAAAACCCGACGCGGGAAGATGTGCCTGAAAACCCGACGATGTGCTTTGCGCCGTCGAGAGCGCCTCTGACAGGAATGCAATATAAGCGGGGTGTAGGGGACTGTCAATCATTGAAACCGGAAAATTTTTTTTAGGTGCTTGCGCCCCCCTCTGGCACCGGTAGAAGCCCTCCGCGGCCACGCGGAACCTGGCGGAAGAGCCGGGGCGATACGCTGCATTCCGGCTGGAAACTCCGCCCCATGGCGCGGCCCAGTCAAGGTCGCGGCAGCTTCAGGCCCGCCGACTTCAAAGCAGCCCGCGCGGCTCGGTTTCCCGGGTCAATTTCCAGCACTTGGCGATACTGGTCGAGCGCCGCGCTCGCCTGGCCGCGAGCGGCCAAAGCCTGGGCCAGATTGATCCGCGCGGGAACGAACTTGGGATCGCTGGCGACCGCAGCCTGGAAGTGCGGCATCGCCGCTTCGATTTGACCCTGTTTCGCGAGCATCAGGCCCAGATCGTTGCGGGCCGCCGCGTGATTGGGGTCAAGCTTCACCGCCTGCTCGAGCTCGGCCAGTGCTGCGATCGTCTTTGCTTCGCGCGAAAGCAAGTACGCCAGGCCGCGATGGGCATCGACGCTGCGCGGGTCGATTTCCAAAGCGCGGCGGAATTGCAGGTGCGACTCGTCGAATTGACCGCCCACGGCGAGTGCCAGACCCAGATTGATCCGAGCATTGACCGCGTCGGGCTGGATTTCGACCGCGCGACGAAACATGGCAATCGCCTCCGGGCCTTTGTCTTGCCCGGCCAACAACAAACCAAAATTGTTGAAGGGAGCGAAGTCGGTGGCGAATTGAATCGCCCGCCGATAATGGGCGGCCGCCTCTTCGACCGCCCCGCGCCGACGCAACGCATCGGCCAATCCGACTTCGGCCTCGCCGTTGTCACGGGTGCATTGCAAGGCATGTCGCCACAGCGTTTCATCGTCGCGCCACAGGGCGGCCTGCCGAGTGGCCAAAACCAGGAACATGGTCGTGACGATTCCTGCCGAGATGCCGAGGACCCAGGGCGCGGCCCGCAGGCCGCGCAACAGCCGAACCGCGCACCAGGCCAAGGCGATGGACAGTCCGATGCTCGGCAGATACGTGTAGCGATCGGCCATCGCCAGCCGGCCGATTTTCACCACGCCCAGCACCGGGCACAACATGCCCAGGTACCAGAACCAACCGACGAAAACGTACGGTAACCGCCGGCGCCAGGCCACGGCCGCTGCGCTCGCCAGGAGCAATATCACGGCGGCAAGGGCGGCTTTCCACGGCGGCGGGCCCCCTTCGGGCAGCGGATAAAAGGCGGCCAGATCGACGGGACAAAAGAACTGCACGACGTAGGTCACGGCCGCCACGAGCGCGCCACCCAGTCGGGCGGGCCACGCGATATGCACGCCCCCGGCGGCATGGGTCGAAAGCGTCATCAGGCAGTCGGCCACCGCCAGCCCGAGCAAAGGGGTTTTTTCCAGCAGCAGCCAACCCACGCCGGGACGGTCCATCGAGCCGGCTGCGCGGGGCGCGTCGGCCGCCGCGCCAAAGCAATCCAACGGCCAGAAGTCGAGCAACAGCAAGAGTGGGGGCAGCGTGACGATCATCGGCTTGGCGAGCAGACCCAGCGCGAACAGGATCGCGAGGAGCAAATAACGTCCCACGCCGCGGCTGTGGCGCACGTAACCTAGGTAGGCACCCAAGGCAAGCACGAAAAAGAAGGCGCTCAGAACCTCCTTGCGCTCCGCGATCCAGGCCACGGCCTCGACGTGTTGCGGATGGACGGCGAACAGGGCGGCGACGAATGCGCTCGGCCAAAGTTCGCTGGTATAGCGCCACCAAACCAGGAATAACGCAACCGATGTGGCCGCATGCAGCAAAACATTCGTCAGGTGATGCCCCCAGGCGTTCAGGCCGAAGACTTGGGCGTCGAGCATGTGCGAGAGCATGGCGAGCGGATACCATTCGCCCCCCGGTCCGTCGGTGAACGCCCAAGAGAATCCATCGGGCGTCAAACCCACCGCGACGTGCGGGTTCTTCTGGACGAATAAGGCGTCGTCATAATCGAGAAAGGCGTGGTTTAGCGTTTGGCCGTAGACCACGCCGACCGCCAACAGCAACACCCCGCACACGGCCAAGGCAAAATAAAGGTCCGTGCGGGGGTTTCGA
>DATJTR010000264.1:0-10353 GCA_035503215.1 Pirellulales bacterium | reverse complement strand
GGATCGGCCGGCGGCAATTGGAGCGGTTGTTTCCAGAGAACGGCAATTTCGCGGGCAATGCCGATGTGTCCCAAACAGTCGGGGCGATTGCTGGTCACTTCGAGGTTGATCGACCAATCGGCGCCGTGCCGCTCGGTCGCTTCGTGGTTCAGCCCGGCCATCATCAGCCGCTCGGTCAATTGCTCGGGAGACATTTCGAGCTTGACGTACTCTTTCAGCCAATCCCAGGAAACAAGCATCGGTTGCTTTCGGTGCGGAGTAAGAGTTGGTTAGGGCGAAAAATGCAGTCGGATACTCAACGAACTAACCTCCGCGGCGGCAACCGGTGGCCGCCCTGCCGCGAGGTGCGTCCGTCAAACGGCTGCAGGCAATTCGTAGCCTTTGCGGCGTGGCCGGGTCAAGAGCTGGTCCGCCTCGGCATCGTCGACAAACCGCTCGGTGGCCGGATTCCAACGCACCCGGCGGCCAAGCTGGCGGGCGATGTTGGCCAGGTGGCAGACGCTGATCGAACGGTGGCCGATCTCCACGTCGGCCACGGGCCGCTGGCGGCTGCGAACGCATCGCAGCCAATCTTCGAGATGCCAGCGGGCCTGCCACAGAGCCAGCTTGTCGTCCCACTTGCGCTCTTCTTCGGCCAGATCGAGCTGCCCGAGCAGCTCGGCGGCGATCTCGGGCGGATTCGACGTGACCTTGTTGCGATTGATTTCGAGCTTGCCTTTCTCGCCGATGAAGATCGCACCTCCCATCGGTCCCTTCTCAAGCACGAAATGGACTTCGATGCCGTCGGGATAACGCATCGCAACCTGGCCATTCGGTCCCTCGGTGAGGGGCCAGATTTCCTGGGGTCCCGCCTGATCCATGCCGAGCGCCCATTGGATTTGATCGACGCCGTGGGCGCCCCAGTTGGTCATCTGGCCGCCGGAGAAATCGCGCCACCGCATCCAACCCATCCAGGCCCCGTTGAAGGGTCGCTCGGCCGCCTGGTTGAGCCAGGCGTTCCAATCGAGCCCGGGGGGCACGGCCTGCTCGGGGAGTGGCTCGGCGGGACTGGCCTCGGGGCCGGAATAGTTGACTGCCCGCACTTCGAGCAGTTTGCCCAGCCCGCCGCTGCGCACCAGCTCGCAGCCGACGCGATTGATGGCCATCGAGCGCTGCTGCGAGCCGACCTGCAGGACGCGCCCATACTGGCGAACAGCGTCGACCAGCGCGCGGCCTTCCTGGATGTAGAGCGTGAGTGGCTTTTCGGCATACACGTCTTTGCCTGCCTGGCAGGCATGGATCGAGGGAAGCACTCGCTGGAACTCGCCGGTGGCGACGATCACCGCGTCGATATCTTTGCGGTCGAGCACCTGGCGATAGTCTTGATAGACGGGCCAGTCCCCTCCTTTTTTCGATTTGAAGGCCTCGGCCCGCGGCAGGTTGCAATCGCACAAGGCGACCAGTTCGGCATCTTCGGGCAATTGTTCGAGCAGTAGCGTGGCTCGGCCGCCGACGCCGATCGCGCCCACTCGGATCCGATCGTTCGCGCTCGGCGTGGCAGCACGCACCCGGCGCGGCAGCAAACTAGCCGCGCCGCTGGCCGGCAAACTGAGAGCCGCGATGGATTGCAAAAACCGACGACGGGGAAGTTGGGGGTTTTTCATCGTCGATGCGCCTGCAGGGGTTGAGGGGAGCCGACGCGAACGTAAGACGCCGCCGGTGTCCGCCATTTTAGCCACGCGCACCCCCGGCGCGTCCAGAATTGGTGGCGATTCCAGGCCCGGGCCACTGCGCCCGATTGAGCTACTTAGACGAGCCCGGCACGGGCGAATCCCTTGCGGTCCCGCTGTAGCGGGCAATAAGCCCCGGCAGGGACAGTCATGTCACCGCGGTAAGCCCGGCACAGGCGGTTTTTCACGCCCTGCGGTAGCAGGCACTAAAACTGTTGGAGGAAGCGGACGTCGTTTTTGTAGAACTCGCGGATATCGCTGACGTGGTGACGGCGGGCGCAGACGCGTTCGACGCCCAGTCCGAAGGCGAAGCCGGAGACTTCTTCGGGGTCGTAGCCGACGGCCCGCAGGACGTTGGGGTCGACCATGCCGGCCCCGCCCATTTCGACCCAGCGAATGCCACCGGCTGAGTCGTGCCAGCTCATGTCGACTTCGACGCTCGGCTCGGTGAATGGGAAGAAGGAAGGGCGGAAGCGGATGTGGACGTCCGCGCCCAGGTAGCTGGCGGCGAACAGGCGGAGCACGCTTTTCAAATCGGCCATCGTCACCTGGCTATCGACCAGCAATCCTTCGATCTGATGGAACATCGGGTAGTGCGTGGCGTCGGCCGTGTCGGGCCGATAGACGCGGCCGAGCGAGATGATCCTCACCGGCGGCTGCGTTTTCTCCATCACGCGGATCTGCACCGTGCTGGTCTGACTGCGCAACAGCAGCGGCGCGTCCGCGCCGGCAGTCGGCTGGGCGGTTTTGTTCGCCGTGGCCAGATAAAAGTTTTCCAGCGGATCGCGTGCCGGGTGGGCCGCCGGAATGTTGAGCGCCTCGAAGTTGTGCCACTCGTCTTCGATCTCGGGCCCGTCGGCGACCGAGAAGCCGAGCCGGCCCATGATGTCTTTCAGCTCTTCGATCGTTTGGGTGATCGGATGGAGGTGGCCGAGACGAAGCGGCTTGCCGGGCAGGCTGATGTCGAAGGCTTCGGCCGTGGTCTTGCTGCCGGCCCCGGCCAGGCGTTCACCGGCGGCGGCAAAGGCGGCATCGATGGCTGTTTTGGCTTCGTTGAAGCGCCGGCCCGCGGCGGGCTTATCGGCCGGTGGAACCGAGCCGAGCCCCTTTTGCGCGGCCTTCAGGCGGCCAGCCTTGGCGCCAAGAAAATCGATGCGGGCCGCTTCCAATGCGGCGGCATCGACGGCGGCAGCAAAGACCGCGACGGCTTCGGCGGCCAATCGGTCCAGCTCGGCCAGAAAGTCGGCAAGCGACATAGGCGGATACGCCGGGCTGTTACTAATGGCTACTTCGGAATTTGGCCCGCCACGCGACCTCAAAGGCCCGGTTTTCAGGGCTCCCGCTGGTCGCCCTTCGGCCCATTTGCCCAGTGCGACCGACTAGGCCGCGGGGAGCTTGGCCAGCTCGTCTTTGACGCGGGCAACGACCGCGTCGAAGCCGGCCGGATCGTGAATCGCCATTTCCGAAAGGGTCTTGCGATCCAATTCGATCTTGGCCAAGTGCAGACCGTGAATGAACTGGCCATATCGCAGGTCGCGCATGCGGACCGCGGCGTTCAGACGGATGATCCACAGTTCGCGGAACGTACGCTTGCGCACGCGGCGATCGCGGAAAGAGAACACGCCGGCGCGAACCAGCGATTCCTTGGCCGTGCGGAGCAGGCGACGATTGCCTCCGCGGTAACCCTTCGTCTTCTTGAACAGCCGCTTCTTGGCTTGATTGCGGGCCGCGCCTTTGGTCGTTCTCATGGCTGACTCGATTGCGAAACGTGGGGGACGACGCCTGGGTCGAGCATTGCTCGGTCGATCGTGACTGGCCCGATCGCTGCCGGCGCCCGTGGCGAATATGTGTTTGTTTTAGTAGCTATGACCGGCCAACATCGTGACGATCTGCTGCGTGAACTCCTCGTGCAGCACCTTCGTGCCGCGAAGCATCCGCTTGCGCTTGTGCGACTTGCGGGCGGCCAAGTGGCTGGTGCCGGCCTGGCGGTGCTTGACCTTGCCGGAAGCGGTCGTGCGGAAGCGCTTTTTCACGCCTTTGTGGGTCTTCTGCTTGGGCATCGCTATCTACCTGGCCGGACGCTTGTTTGGCACAATGCCGGGCTCGAAAAACGCTTGTTGGCTGCGAAGCTGAATCCGCCATTATAGGGCCTTCGACCGGACTTGGAAGGGGAGTTGAACGCAAATTCGCCCCGGCGGCCGGCAGGCCGAAACAGGGTGGTTTTTGCGGAGTTTTTCGGCCGGCGGCGACTCTCTTTTGGAGCCAGCGATCACGCAGGTTTAGAATTCGGAAAGGACTTTCTCCCTCCGTTTTTCCAGGAAGCGTAAACCCCTCGTGGCCCGGCGATACCCGATTTGCCGCCTTCTCCTCGGCGTGGCAATGCTCGCAGCGCTGCCGCGGCCGGCTGCGCTGGCTGCGGACGAACCGGCAAACAAGTCCCGCTCGGCAGCGGAGCGTTACGTGCTCGACTTTCCTGCCGCCGCGGGCTTCTGCCCGCCGGTCGAGAACTACTTCAACGACGTTTCGCAAACGATCCAGGAAGTCGGCGACGACCTCATCTCGCATCAACCGAACGGTGGCTACGGGCTGCCCGTAATCCTCAAGCGAGATGGAAAGAACTTGATTCACCTCGGCGCCGATGTGGCGTTTCATCGCCCGGGCGAACCGGTGTTTGCCATCGCAGCCGGCGTGGTGCGCACTTCCGCGGGACCGGCCCTGAGTCCGCCAGGTTCGCCAGCGACCGATCGGGCCAAGGCGGCAGCGAAGCCCTTAGGCTCCGAGTGGGGCAACCTGATCGTCATCGAACACCGCCTGCCGGATGGGAGTTTCGTGACTTCGATCTACGGACATTTGGCTCGCCGGCGCCTGGTGGCGGCGGGGGACGTGGTCGCTGCCGGTCAGATGATCGGCGCGATCGGCAAGTCGGGGATCGAGAACGGCGGCTACAAGCCCCACTTGCATTTTGGCATCCGCACGGGACGATTGGCCGAGCCGGGAGCCGAGATTTTTGCGAGCGTGTTCGCCGGACAAAAGGCTGCGATCCGGCTGGTCGCCTTGGACGAAAACGAAGTAGAGGTCGCGGTTGACGAGGCCATTCCCTTGCCGTTCACGCTGCAGCTTGCCGGCCGGGAATTCACGATCGCGAGCCGTGGAGGCAAGCAATGGTTGGCGGCCGCCGCGCTCTATTGCGTCCAGCGGCCCGATTTTCGAATTGTCGGCTACGGACTGACAACTGAGGGTTGGCGCGACCCGACCGAGTTTCTTCACCAGATGCGCGCCGACACGCAGCCGGTGCCGCTTCGCCGGTCGTCACCCGCTTCGAAAAAAGCGGCCCCAAAAGCCGCAATCACCAGGTAATTCGCCGCTCGGAGGGTTACCTGGCAGCGCGGTTTACTTCGGAATCAAGATGCAAACGATGCGTTTGCCTTGTTGCGAAGGAGTGGCTTCGACTTTGCCCACGTCTTGCAACTGCGTGATGACGGAGTCGATGACCTTGCGCCCCTCTTCGAGATGCGCCAATTCGCGGCCGCGGAAGATGACCGACACGATCACCTTGTCCTTGTGCACCAGGAACTGTCGGGCCTGCGTAACCTTGACGTGGATGTCGTGCTCGCCCGTCTTCGGCCGAACGCGAATTTCTTTCAGCTTGCTCTGATGGGTGTGGGTGCGGTTCTGCTTCTTCTTTTGCTGATACTTGAACTTGCCGTAGTCCATGATGCGGCAAACCGGCGGCCGCTCGTTGGGGGCAACCTCGACCAGGTCCAGATCGGCCTCGCGGGCTTTGGACAATGCCTCCTCGGTGCTCAAGATACCTAATAGCGCCCCATCGGCCGCCACCACTCGCACCGGAGTAATGCGGATCTGTTCATTGATCCTTTGCTGCGTGCGTTCGATTGCTACTACCCTTTGCTTTGCTAAACAGTGAAACGGTTTTGGTGCTCGCTTCCGCGAGATTTTCAATGCCCGCTTCCGCGGGAATGTATTCACCCGGCCGTGCCGGGCTGGAGCGCTTTCCATGTCGGCAGAACGCCCACGACTGCACTAAACCGATGCGCGAGCGAGGGTTCCTCGTCCTTGCCCCCTCGCTTGCGCTTCGGGTTAGTTTTTCAGCGTCACGGCATGCTGAGACCCGCTAAAGCCCAACGGCGTAAAAAGCCCTGCACGTTGATTCTGGACGATTGCGCCCGGTTCCGTCAACGACACCGCTCGGCGGCACCGCTGAGTCACCCCACCTCGCCGACCGCGACCGGATGCAGAGGTCGGTCACTGAAATTTTAGCATAGCGCCGCAGGGGCCCGAAAATGGGCTCCGGCGACCGGCGCCGGGCAGCAGAAGCCGGGCTTCGAGGCGGAGCCAGGGAGCCTCGCCGCGGCAGCAGGTGCAGGGCAGGCGCACCCCTGAAATTCGCGGCAAAATGCCCGTCCGGCCCCAGCCCAGAGGGTCCTCGGCGGGAGGCGCCGGGCCGGTCAATAGGCATGTTCTTCGGCCTCGTGGCCGCCGCCCGATCCCGGCTCGGCCAAGGCGGCGATCGGCGACCGGCCGGCCACTTGCCGCACGACCTTGGCGACGACCTCGGCCCGAAATTTATCGATCGCCGCGGCCACGCTCAGGCTGCCGACGTCCCCCTCAATGCGGTCGCGGATCGAGACCGTGCCGCTTTCCATCTCGCGGCCGCCGACGATCAGCATGTAGGGAATCAGCTCGAGTTGGGCGTCGCGAATTTTGGAGCCGATCTTTTCCGGCCGATAGTCGCCGCTCACCCGGAAGCCGGCCCGACGCATTTGCGATTCGACGTCGCGGGCATAATCCTCGAATTTCTGACTGACCACGAGCACGCGCAATTGCTCGGGAGCCAGCCAGAGCGGAAACGCGCCGGCAAAGTGTTCGATCAGCACGCCGACGAAGCGTTCGAGCGAGCCGAGCGGCGCGCGATGAATCATCACCGGCCGGTGCATTTGATTGTCGGCCCCGACATATTCGAGCGCGAACCGCTCGGTGCTGGGCAAATTATAGTCGAGCTGCACGGTTCCCAGCTGCCATTCGCGTCCCAGGCAATCGGAAACCAGGAAGTCGGCCTTCGGTCCATAGAAGGCGGCTTCGCCCCGGGCGATGGTGAAATTGGGAATGACCGAACGGGTGACCGCTTCCAGGGCCGCCTCGGCCTTGTTCCAACTCGCGTCGCTGCCGACGTACTTGTCGCTCTTGGGATCGCGGAAGCCGAGCCGCACGCGGTAGTCGTTCATGCCCAGCGCCGTGAGCACCGACTGGGTCATTTCCAGGCAACCGCGAAATTCGTCGGCCACTTGCTCCTCGGTGCAAAACAGGTGGGCGTCGTCCTGCGTGAACCCGCGTACCCGGGTCATGCCACCCAGTTCGCCCGATTGCTCGTAGCGATACACCGTGCCGAACTCGGCCAGACGCACCGGCAGATCGCGGTACGAGCGGGGCTTCGACTTGTAGATCATGATGTGATGCGGACAGTTCATCGGTTTGAGCAAATACTTTTCGTCTTCGCTCATCACGATCGGCTTGAATTGGCTGTCGGCATAGTAGGGATAGTGGCCCGAGATTTGATACAGCTCGACGCGGGCGATGTTCGGGGTGTACACCGGCTCGTAGCCGCGGGCGGCCAGCTCCTCGCGCAAGAAATTCTCCAAGAGGCCGCGGACCGTGGCCCCCTTGGGCATCCACAGGATCAGGCCCGGCCCGACGATCGGATTGGTGGTGAACAGGTCGAGCTGCTTGCCGAGCACGCGATGATCGCGACGCTTCGACTCTTCGAGCATCTTGAGATAGTTCTCCAGCTCCTCGGGCGAGAACCAGGCCGTGGCGTAGAGGCGCTGCAACTGCTGCCGCTCGGCATCCCCTTTCCAATACGCGCCGGCGACCGAGAGGAGTTTGAACGCCCCAATCGCGCCGGCGCTGGGAACGTGCGGGCCGCGACACAGATCGATGAATTCCCCCTGCCGATAGAACGACAGCGTGGCGTGGTCGGCCAATCCCTCTTCGATGTGCTCGACCTTGAGCTTTTGCCCCAGATCGCGGCAGATCTCCAGTGCCTTGCCGCGTGGTTCCTCGATCCGCTCGAACGGCTCGTCCATTTTCACGAGCCGGGCCATTTCGGCCTCGATCCGTGGAAAATCTTCCTCGCTGAGTTTGTGCGGCAGATCGAAGTCGTAATAAAAGCCCTTGTCGATCGTGGGCCCAAAGGCCAACCCAACCCCCTCGAACAGCCGCATCACCGCTCGGGCCATCAGATGCGCGCAGGAATGCCGCATCACGGCCAGAGCTTCGGGATCCTTTTTCGTGAGCAGTCGCAGCTTGACGTGGCCCGAGGCGGGGAGCGGCGCGGCGGCGCCGACCACCCGGCCATCGACTTCGGCGGCCAACGTGGCCTTGGCCAGGCGGGGACCGATTTCGGCGGCGATTTCGATCGGCCGCACCGGCTTGGAATATTCACGCACCGATCCGTCGGGGAGTTCGACTTCGAGCATTTGCCCACGTCACTTTCTGAAAAGCGGAAAAGACGAGCCGCCGGCGCGGTCTGCCGGCCACCGGGTTCGAGCGTCGACGCGCCAAGAACTGGTGCGGCAGGTCGATTGCGGTGCCGGGAGAACGAGATGTGCCGCGAGAGGGGAGAGGCCGGTCTATTGGCAGCCCGACGTCGATACAAAGGACGCCGTCCAAAACCGCCGATTCTGCGCTGGCGCCTGCACGAGTCCGTGGTGCCAGCCGCCCACAAATGTAGGGGCTGGCTGGCCTTGGGAGCAAGAGGAAGATATTCGCTGCGCAGTCGCAGTTAGAACCGAGCTCCTAAACAGACACCGCCGGGCACGCGGCGGTTCGGGCCGGATTTGCCTTGTAGGGGGTTGTCCCGAATTTGCGAAGTCGGCTGACCAAATTGGGACCGTCCCCTTCGCGGCGATGGAGCGGTTCCTGCGTGTCCCTGGCGGCGGGAAGCCTTTTGGTTATATTGGTGGTTCGACCCCGAAAATGGCGCCGTGCTGGTCGCGGCGTCCTGTCGTTTCGTCGCGGGCGATTAGCTCAGTTGGTTAGAGCACCAGCTCGACAAGCTGGGGGTCAAAGGTTCGAGTCCTTTATCGCCCATGCCCCCGTTTTGCTCGGGCTCGTGAGACATCGCGAGACCCGGCAAGACTGGGGCTTTTTCATGCGCCAACTCCTCAAATCCCGAACTCGCGTCCATGCCGGACTCCAAACCTCGCCGATAGGACGCGTTCCATTGGTAGGCGTTGCAGTCGGCACAACTTGCCAGGGCCGGCCGCGCAGGCAGCCGGGAGCTGAAGAATCCGCGCCCGCGTTTCCGGCCAGGTAAATTGGTGGGGCGAGCCATGTCTCGCACGGCGCTTTTCATTGGGTGGCCAGCCGCGAACCGCCGAATGGAGGATTATGGATCGACAAATCGGCAGCACGGGATCATCCGATGTGGCGGCCTGTGGCGGCGCTCTTCATCGCGGCATCCTGCTGGGGCCTGGCGCCGGCAAGGAGTTGCCTTGCGCAAGGACCGATTTGCGAATGGTTGACCAGCCACGACCAACGCTCGGCGGAAAATGATTCGTTTCTGCAGACCGACGGGCCAAGCTTCACGCGCGCCAACAGCACCGTGCCACAAAACATGCTGCAGTTGGAAACCCGGTATCTCTACCAGAACGGGCCGACGCTCAACAGCTTTCCGCAGTTCGACCTGCGCTATGGGCTGACACAACGCCTGGAAATGCGTGCCGAATGGGCCGGCGTCGATACTGGGCCGGGCATTCGCTCGGCCGAAGACCTGGAAGTCGGCTTCAAGTACTTGACGAGCAAGCAACGGCGTTGGGTGCCGCAAGCGGCGCTGATGGTCGAACTATTCGTGCCTAGCGGCTATGGCCCCAATGCCATCAATACCGTTACGCCGGAAATCGATTACATCTACGGCTGGACGCTGACGCCGGCCTGGGCAGTTGGCGGCAGCACGGGGGCGATTTTCGGCCAGCCGGGGGACTCGCGAGTCACGCAATACTACCAATCGGCGGTCGTCGAGTGGAATTCACCCGAGCAGCATGTCCAGATCTTCGGCGAGGCGTTTTCCCTGTTTGGTTCGCATGCCAGCCAAGGTGCGGTGCTGCCGAGCTTGGACTCGGGCCTGCTGTGGCGACCGACGCATAACCTGCAACTCGACTGGCGCGTGGGAATGGGGTTGAATCACGAAACAACCGCCTTCTTCACTGGCGGAGGCGTCACGATCCGCTATTAGTCAGTGCGTCGGCATGAGCCAGGGAGCGGTCAGCGCACCGCCGCCGCCAGGGCGGCTCCGAGCAGCGTCAGGCCAACCATCAGCCAGACGATGTAATCGCCGACGTAGCCGCTGTGCAGGTCGTTGAGCAGTTTGGGCAGATTCCATTTCGGCTGCCGGGCGGCCAGATTGCGTGCATGGGTCGAGAGCGATACGCGCGCCAGCAACATCGCCAGCCCCGCGCAGCCCAGCCCGACCAGACCGCTGCGGAACGAAGCGGTGCTGACGCCCGCGACCGTGGCGGCCGGCGGGGGGGTCTGGCCGTAGACCCAGGCGACGTATCGCGACCGCTCAATCCAATCGCCCGTGGCACGCGTGGCGGCGGTCAACAGACCGGGCACCAATCCTAGGCTG